>CALCFP010000540.1 GCA_937900725.1 uncultured Bacteroidota bacterium
CGGACGCCGAAACGGGGTGCTGCGCTTCTGACGCCGTTGCCGAAGCCAAACAGGTAGCCGAATCACTGGGATTCACACACCTTACGATCGACGTTCGCGAGACATTCCGCAACACCGTCATAAATAATTTCACCAACGAATATATGCGAGGCCGGACGCCAAACCCGTGCGTCACCTGCAACAAGGCCATAAAATGGGGAGTACTCCTGCAACTAGCCGACAAGAAAAACTGCGACTGGCTGGCGACTGGCCACTACGCACGCATCGGCTGTGAAAACGGCAAACACTTCATCCGCAAGGCAATCGACACAAGCAAGGACCAATCGTACTTCCTATGGCGACTGTCGAGCGACGAACTCGCGCGAACACTTTTCCCCTTAGGGAACTACACCAAAGCTGAGATCCGGCAAATGGCGAGCAATCGAGGCTATGTAAAACTGTCGCAGAAAAAGGAATCGCAGGAAATATGCTTCGTGCCCAACAACGACTACAGACAATTCCTACGCACGGCAGTACCCGACTTCGACACCATTATAACACCCGGCGACTTTCTCGACATAAACGGCAAGGTTTTAGGCAAACACAAAGGCTATCCTAACTATACCATCGGGCAGCGCAAGGGACTTGAAATAGCATTGGGACAACCAATGTATGTATCAAATATCGACGCCACAGCCAACACTGTAACCCTCGGCACAAAAGAACACCTGATGAGCGACACACTGACAGCATCGGAACCCAACTTCACAAAAATCGAAATAACAGAAACGCCAATTGAAGTCACCGCCCGCGTAAGATATCGGAGCCAAGGCGGCACGGCTACAGTTTGGCTTAAAGACGGGAAAGCGCACGTAAAATTCTACGAGCCAATTGATTCCATCACATCAGGGCAATCAGTGGTTTTTTATCAAAATGAAGACCTTATTGGCGGAGGCATAATCGACTAAATTACAACAACCTATTATAAGAGTCAATATATCAATCGATTTGCTCAACAACAAATACGCAATCAAAAGTTTGACAATTTGGTTGTCATTTTTATATATTTGTATGTCCTAATGCTAAAAGAATGTCTTTAGAAATAAACAATTGGTACAATAGCGTCACGAGCGAAGGCGAGATAATTTACCTTTTCAAGGGTGAAGTCACTGACCAATTGATTGCCCAATCACTTGACTCCATTGAGAAGCAACTGGAAGACACGCCACTGCCAATTAGGAAGAAGATATACAACGTCTTGGTAGAATGCCTACAAAACCTTTATCACCACTCGGCCACAACACCAATAGTTGAAGGCGACGACTTTTGCGGAAAGATTGGCATCTGCATTTTGACAAAGCAAAACGAGCAATACCACGTTGTAACTGGCAATTACGTGATTCCACGGCAACAGGCATTCTTGACAAAGCATCTTGACAAAATCAATTCGTTGGACAAGGAAGGCCAAAAGGAAATGTACAAGGAAATACTTGACAACCAAACCTTTTCAGAAAAAGGTGGTGGAGGTTTGGGTATGGTTGACATTGCCAGAAAATCAGGCAGCAAACTAAACTACGAATTCATAAAATGCGAAAAAGACTATATTTTTTTCACTTTAGACATTGTTTTTAATTGATAAAACCTATATTTGAAAACTTTATAAAAAAATAAAAATGGAACCTATTTCAATTATTGGAACAGCAAAAACGCCAACCGTCACTTTCAACAGCGATGGAAAACTTGAAATCAAAGGACGTTCAATCCCAGAGAATTCTGTTGAATTCTACAAACCCGTAGTAGATTGGCTAGAACAATATCTTTCATCACCTGCGCCACTTACAGAAGTTTCAATAAAACTTGAATATTTCAACACCAGCAGTTCTAAATGCATACTTGACGTATTCAAGAAACTGGAAGCCATATACAAAAGTGGCAACGAAGTTGTAATTCTTTGGCATTACGAAGAAGACGACGAAGATATGCTTGAGGCCGGAGAAGATTACCAATCAATCATAACCGTGCCATTCAAGATGGTTGAAATGTCAGAATAACAAATATTTCCAAAACATTTAGAATCCCCGTTGGCGACAATGGGGATTTTTTTGTTCCAAACCGACGGGGTAAACGAACAAAAAAAAGTCCTTGTGTTACAAGGACCTTCTTTACTAACAACTAACAAACTTATTATGAAAAAACTTTACTATCATCATTTCTGAATATTATAACGCATGATGTTCAATATGGTTTAAAAAAGCGATATGACAAGAATCATGTTTTTTGACAACATACAACACCATATACAAACAATAAAAAGACAACCAACGAAGGAACATTATTGTTATTTTAACGTATTATAGACATTAAAAAAAAGTGTGGATTAGATGGGAATGAGCACGTCTGCACTTGTTAAAATGTGAATGAGCGGCGACTGATGAGTACAAGCAAACTTGGATATTGGATGTGTTTATGTATGGCATTGTGCCTGAGTGCCATATCTGCGCATTCACAAAACCAAAACGACAGCGACATTGACCGCAAACTGCACAGCCTCATCAACCTGTCGAGAGTCTTGCCCGATGGAAAGCAACTACTTGATGCGCTAAACTTCATAAGCATGAACCACAACAATGTGGACACAGTAGAAAAATACTCCAACATAGAAGCGAAAGTCGCCATCAGGCTAGGCGAGACCAAATACCTAATATCCGCCTACCTTTCGTTAGGCTGGTGCTACTACTACCGGTACAACTACAAAGTGGCTAAAGACTACTACATGAAGGCACTTGAAGTTTGCGATGCACCAGGACTAAAATCAGAAAGAGGGAAATGCTATCATAGCCTGGCCAACACAATGGCAATGATGAAAAAGTTTGTGGAAGCCGACGAATATGACCGCAAGGCATTGAAATTGTTCTATGAACTGAACGACTCGGCAAACATCAGCAACATCTACCGTTCATTGTCACAAACATGTAGCGATTTCTGCTTGTACGACATGGCATCCGAACACTTGAACAATGCACTGTCAATAGACACGAAGCTGAACAACACGTACAACATTGCCAACGACTACCTGAACATGGGCTACATTGACCTTGACAAATATGAAGACTACCTGTCGGACAGCCTTCTGACAAGTTCAAAGCAATTCATCATGAAAGCCTACCATATATTCAAGAAACTTGGCTATGAAATAGACTTGCTTGTCACTTGCCAAGACTTGATGAAGTCGTACCTTATATTCGCCGACAAAGCCGACGCAAAATATAGGCAGCAATTTGTGGATAGCAGCAAAATATTCTATCGAGAAGGACTGAAACTAGCCCAAAAGAACAATTTTTTGGACAACTCCCACTACTTCAGCATAACAAAAGCGCAATATGCCATTTTTGACAAACAATACGACATGGCGCTGAATGTGCTGAAAGACTTGGAGACCACACTGGGCAATGACACTTCGCTTCAGTCATTTACAATCAATCTATATGAAGTGTATGTCGATTTGTACAGTGCCACAAACAATTACAAATTAGCCTATGATTACCAGTGCAAGGCAGATCTGGTAAAAAAGAATACTTTCAACCGTGAATACGCACTGAAATCGACGAATTCCGATGTCCAGAAAGAAATTGAGGATATACGTCACGACCAAGAAATCAAAGAGGCGCAAAATGAAATTGAGAGGAACGAGAAAATCCACCTGCATAACATAATCAACATTTCGGCCACCTTGCTCCTCGCCCTGCTGATAGGCACTATTGCGACTTTGTACAAGATAATGAAAAACAAGCACCGCATAGGCAAGATTTTGGAATCAAGGAACAACAGGATTGAAATGCAACGCGACCAACTAGCCATCATACACGACGACATACAGGCAAGCATATTCTACGCAAAGAACATACAGAATTCAATGATTCCGACCAAAGACCAGATGACCTCCATATGGGGCGACCATCTTGTCATTTGGCAACCATTGAACATCATTTCAGGCGACTTCTACTGGACCACGCAGGTTGGCAACCAAAAGTTGATAACCGCCGTAGATTGCACAGGGCACGGAGTGCCAGGCGCATTTATGAGCATGCTAGGCATGTCAACCTTGTCAGACATAACGGCCTCGAAACAATTCCGCGACGGGACACTTACAGCAGCCAACATTCTGGACCAGATGCGTCAAAAGGTGATGGACTCCCTACACCAGACAGAGCAAAGCAGCATGGCACTCGACGGCATGGACATGGCACTATGCATAATAAACGAGAACGACGGAAAGATGCAGTATGCAGGTGCATTCCGACCTCTTGTAATCGTCAACAAAGGCAAGGAACTGACCATAAAGGCCGACAAAATGCCAGTAAGTTATTTGTCGGACAAGCAGAAGCCTTTCACTAACAACATTATAGACATAGAAAACGGCGACATAATATATATGTTCTCTGATGGCATAACAGACCAATTTGGCTTCAACGAGAAAGGCGAAGAGGTGAAATTCACCACCAAAAAGTTGACAAACATCTTGAACAGCATCCACGAAAAGCCATTCGAAGAACAGAGAAGAATTCTTCTTGATACAATAGGCAATTGGTGTAAAAACAAAGGAAAGATTTCCATACAGACAGACGACGAACTGCTTATTGGCATCAGATTATCAGTAAAACCGGCAAACAACTATGCGAACTAAGGCGACATACAGACTGA
>CALCFP010000541.1 GCA_937900725.1 uncultured Bacteroidota bacterium
CTTCGAGACGGGTATTGTGCGGTCGATGCTGAACAGGTGCAACTGGCAACCCGCCGAATTTCCTTCGACATAAGTTATGAAATGTGTGTTTACAAGAAATGCACGGTGACAGTGAAGCATAAACGGATAACTGGCAAGAACGCCTTCAATATTCTTAAGCGTGTTCCTTATTCGTTTCTGCTTCAGTTCGCCATCGGAGAAATACCATATGCTCAAATAGTTGGCTATTGATTCGATATAAATAATATCTGAAGGAGAAACAGTTAACGACTCTTTCGACTCGCCAACAAGTTCAACGGCATCGGCTTTTTCGACAGGCACGGCCTCTGTCTTGTCAATGGCATCGTTCAGGGCAAGCAGTTCCTGAATCTTGTGTTCTTTCATACGGCTATTGGTAAGGAATACCCAATACACGGCAATGAAAACGCATATCGACAAATCTGACGTGAAATTCTGCATATACCATTTCAGCGTGAAACTGCCATCGGGGGCATACCAAAAGTAGAACCACTTGCTCCATCCCCACTCTATGATTGTAAAATATTGGCCTATGAATGCCGACAGAAATATTATCACGAAAAAGTACAACGGCATCTTGCGTCTTATCTGATAACTCCAACCCTTGGAATAGTCACAAGGCAGATTAAGCACAAAAGATGTGACAAGTTCGCTGAAGACGGCACAAATGAATATCAACACACCTTCACCAACTATCTGCATAAACTTGCCAATAGGCAATGCAGGATTGCTAATGGCACTGTCGAGGCCGAAAGGGTCAAGCAGGAAGAACAGGCAGAACCCTGCGCCGAGCATTGCATAATCCTTGATTATCTGATTCGGAATTCTTTTCATAATGCACAAAAATAGGCATTTATGCCTAACCTGCATACCATTAGGGACAGTTGGAAAGAATGCGGGACAGTTGGAAATGTTTCCGAATATCCCGTTTGCCTTTGGCATTTATCCCTACTCTTCTCCGCCCCAAATGCGCCTTTTACCTTTGCCACAACAAAAAATAAGAAATATGAAAAAGATTGTATCGGCACTATTATTCAGCCTTGCAATTTACACGCAGGCAAAGCCACAAAACATTCAAGGCATTGTACTTGATGAGAACGATGCCCCTATCGAATTCGCCACTGTGACGATTCTTTATGACTCATTGATAATGGATGGCGGAATTACTGACAAGGACGGGAAATTCGACTTATGTCGGCCGAAAAACGCCAACCGCATCAAGGTTTCAATGATTGGATACCGCACAGCAACATTGCCTGTTTCTGACATTTCAAATTTTATGAATATTCGTTTAGATGCTGACAATGTGCTACTTGACGGCGTAACCATTACAGCCATTTTGCCCAAAACCGAAATTAAAGGCGATGCCGTTGTTACAAATGTCACAGGCTCAGTACTTGAACACTCAGGCAATGCTCTTGACGTACTGGCTAAAATTCCAGGAATGATTGAAAGGAACGGGAATCTTGAAGTTTTAGGGCGCGGGACGCCAGAGTATTATATAAACGGCCGAAAAGCAACAGACAATACTGAACTGCGCAATCTTATGTCGGAAGACATAAAGTCGATTGAAGTAATAAACAACAGCGGTGCGCTTTATGGCGGAAATACGAGCTGTATAGTGCGCATCAGCACAGCAAAACGGCAAGGCGACGGATTAAGCTTTGCCCTAACAAGCCAATCAAGGCAACGCATCATTTCAAGCAATGATTTTGAACCGTCCTGGTCGGTTCTGGACATAAACTACCGCAAAAAAGGCCTGGACCTATTCGGGAAAATTGTATGCTGGAACAGGCACAACTACCAATCCAGCAACATAAACAGCGTGACACATATAATAAATAACGAAAAGATATCAGTCCAAGCCGAATCAGGAACGAT
This sequence comes from uncultured Bacteroidota bacterium, assembly GCA_937900725.1. GTDB lineage: Bacteria > Bacteroidota > Bacteroidia > Bacteroidales > SZUA-534 > RUG13583. Next base: position 1,900 of record CALCFP010000541.1, read on the forward strand.
TG
>CALCFP010000542.1 GCA_937900725.1 uncultured Bacteroidota bacterium
CTTAGACACTTTGTAGAAATCTGAAATGAATATCAGCGCAAGCACTATGGACAACGAAGCGAAACTGGCCAGAAACGAATTGGCCAATGGAGCGAATATTGCCAGACTTGTATTGGCGAACAGCACAATGGTGGCAACTGCAAACAAGCCTAAATCAAGCCACCGCGCCCACATTTTCAGACGCATCATATTAATTGCATCGTGGCCGTATTTTGCAAAATATGTGACAAAAAATATGTTTCGCACCAAACTGCCGACATTGTCCTGAACAATCTGGTGGTGGTAAAAGCCAAGTCTTGCTATCAGTAATGTGACGAACAAGAAACCACAAATGAGTATCACCACATTGCAGATGCCAGAAACAATCCGAAGCAATTTCGCAATAATGTCCTGAAAGACGAAAAACTGCTTGAAAAATTTCTCCTTTAAGCGAAATAGAAATCTATTACCCATTATCAAAAATGCAAAATGCTTCCGCCAAAGATAATTGACGGAAGCATTTCTGCAAGAAATATGCTATAAAATTATTCGGTGCTCAAGACCTTAAACTCCACACGGCGGTTCATTGCTCGGCCCTCTTTTGTAGAGTTGTCGGCAACCGGTTGGTCAAATGCGTAGCCCTTGTATTCCATACGGCTTGCATCGATTCCTTCAGAAACCATAAAGTCGACAACCGCTTTTGCACGGGCTTCAGACAAACGCTGGTTTGTAGCCTTGCTACCCTGATTGTCGGTGTGGCCTGAAATCTCGATTCGCATTGCCGGGAAATCGCTCATCAGTTTTGTCAAACGTCCAAGTTCGGCGTATGAAGTAGGTTTCAAGTTGGCGCTTCCTGTCTCGAAGAACACGTTCTTCAATATTATCTTGACGTCCTTCTTGATATTGTTCAATGCGATATCCTTTTCAATTTCCTGGTATTCGGTAGCGGCAGGAATGTCAAAGTTTTCAGAGTGGAACAGATAGTTATCGGCCTTGACTGCCAAACCGTAGTTTTTGCCAGAAGGCAGCGAAACCAAGAATTTGCCTGTTGCAGAGTTGGTCTCTGATGTGAATATCACCTCATTCTTCTCATTATCGATGATATCGATATTTGCGCTAACAGGCTCATTGCTGATAGCATCGCGTACCGTACCCTTGACAATAGTCAAGCGGATAGTGACAAGTTCAACAGAAGCCTCCATAACCATATCTGAAACTGGTTGCGAACGTGCAGAAATCAAGTTGTCTTCGCCACTCAAGGTGTATGGCTTTTCAGGGCCGAGGAATGTCATACGGTAAATATCGAGGCCACCAGAGCCTTCTGGACGGACACTACTGCAATATCCGTGACGGCCGTTGGCTGAAATAACGAAGCAGAGGTCGTTGTCAGGCGAGTTGATTGGATAACCCATATTCACTGGCTCCGACCAATTGCCGTTGTCGTCCATCTGTGTCATAAAGATATCGTATCCGCCCATAGTGTTATGTCCTTTTGAACTAAAGTACAGAGTACGTCCATCAGGGTGCATATACACAGCCTCCTCGTCATATTGAGAGTTTACAATTGGACCAAGGTTGACAGCCTCGCCCCATTTGTCTTTCAGTGTACGGGTGCATACGTAGATATCAGAGCCACCGTAACCGCCTGGACGGTCACTGACGAAGTAGATTCTGCGTCCATCTGGCGAGAAGCAGGCTGAAGTCTCGCGACTGTCAGAGTTGATTGGCTTCGGCATTGCCTTTGGATATTCCCATTTGGTACCATTCAAACGGCAAACCTCAATATCGCCATTGCCCTTGCGTCCGTTGTAGATGAGCAACTGCTGGCCATCAGGGAACAAACCTACCGTGGCATCGTCGAATTGAGTGTTGATTGGCTCGCCTATTGGTGTCGGCACGCCCCAATTCTTTGCAGTGTTGTAAGTAATGTAGATATCCTCATCGCATTGTCCATCAAACATATTGGCAGGACGTCCGTTGTTGCGTGTTGAAGTGAAAATCATCATCGACTCGTCGGCAGAGATAAGCGGGCTGTGGTCGTTGTCACGCGAATTGATAACAGAACCTGCGTTATCGACAAAGCAACGAGCAGGGTCCTCCATCAACTTCTTGCCCACCTCGCATTCAGCAATGTATTTTTCCAATTGTGGCTTCATTTCTGGTGCGTCAACTGGCGACAAGACTGCCATATGAGCCTTGTATTCTGCAATTGCCTTATCGAACTGGCTGTTCAGATGATAGCCTCTGGCAAGCATAAGGTGAATGTCTTCGGCCACATCGCGACGCAATTGGTATGCCTTTTCAAAATAATCGAGACTCTTGAACTTCATTGGCAAGTTCATATAGCAGACACCGATGCGGTAGTTCAACACCGAATAATTTGGATTAAACCTCTGTGCATCAAGATAATATTGCAAAGCCTCGTGGTAATAGCCCTTGCTGTAATAACTATCACCGTCCTTGTAATTCATATTAGCCTGTTTGAAGGCATCTTTCTGTGTCGGGAAATAAGACTTGTCAAACGGAACATCCTGGCTAAATGCCGAAGTACTACAAATGATTGCAAGTGCAATTATATATAATCGTTTCATAATCAATATATTTTATATTATTCGTAGAATGAAATGTAGTTTTTGGCCTTTGATATTCCAAGTTCGTAAGCCTTGCGCCAATCGGCCACTGCCTCGTCAAACTTACGTTGCATTTCCTGGCAACTGCCTCTATTAAGATATGCTTCGGCAAAACCGGCGTTCAACTGAATAGCCTTGCTGAACGATTGGAAAGCCTCATCGTATTTCTTCTGTTTCATTTGTGCGATACCTATATTATTATAAGAGTATGCGTAGTCGGGATTAATCTGGATGGCCTTTTGGCAATCGGCAATCATACCATCAAAATCGTTCTTCTCAAATTTGGCTCTTGCCCGGTTGTTTAGTGCTATGTAATATTCAGGATCGACGCTGATTGCCAGTCCGTAATTGCTTATGGCCTCCTCGACATTGCCGTTCTTAAGTTGGGCACTTGCCAGATTGTTGTAGGCTGTGGCCAACTTGGGGTCAATCTTGATGGCCATTTGATAGTCGGCTATCGCACCGTCATAGTCCTCCTTCATGCGCTTTGCGCTTGCTCGGTCGTTGTAGGCTTGTGCGTTATTGCCATCGAGTGTGATTGAAAGTGTAAGGTTGTTGACACTCTCCTCGTAGTTGCCACATTCAAAATATGCGACTCCTGCGTAATAATATACTTTTGCTTCATTATAACCGGCCAGCATTGCATCTTCAAAGTCGGTCAAGGCTTCACTCGACTTGTTTTGGTTAAAATATGCCAAACCTCGTCCGTAATATGCCGAAGGCGACTCTTCCAATTCAATCGCCATTGTGAAATCGGCAATGGCGCCATTGTAATCTGCCAATTCAGATTTTGCAAAGCCTCTGTTTATCAATGCCTTTACAAAAGATGGATTATATGACAATGCTTTTGTAAAACTGTTTATTGCCTCCTGATAATTACGTTGGGCAACAAAATCGTTGCCAGCATTGAATGCTACCTCTGCATCCTGGTCTCCTGCCAAGATAAGTGTGGAATCATTATTGACTATTTCTTGCGAGAAACCAGCGAAAGGAATGGCAAGAGCGCACACCAACGAAATAAATCTTAACCTCATTACATTAAGTTTTAGACATTTATCAATATTTTCCAAAAATTCAGGACTCAACAAACCTGCCGTCATTTTGGAAAGGATAAAAATACAAAGTTGGTGTTCAAAAACAAACTGCCTTGACCTTAAAAGTAGTGTTATTTTTTACGGAATAACGCTGATTAGTGTCGAAAAACCAAATCCATTCCTTGAACGTCACATTTTCTGGCAAATGGCAATAGACAAGCGGAATCTCATTTTCAACAGAGCCATTAACGGGAGAATCGACTTGCAAATAGTCGGTTATCAGGCAACTGCGTCCTTTGGGCAATGCATCCACGTGTCGCTGCTGAACTACGGAGCGCACATGCTTCAGATGACTATCGTCAACCTTGAATCGTTTTTTAAGATAGTCGCATAGAATGATGTCAAGTTGATTGAGCAGATTCACCGACACAACAAAATCATAATCATCCAATTGGATGTCCGGCTTGGCAAAAGTGAATTTCGCAGAGAAATCGTCAAACGAGTTCGCCTGTGTGGCCATTTGTGCTGCACCACCAGTTAGATCGCAAGTGAGAAGATGCACATTCGGCATACGTCCGACTCGCATCTTTACAGGTTCAGGATGCACAATATCTACAAGATAGACATCGTCAAACATCTGCGAGAGTTCATCAACTGGCACGTCATAGAGCCAACCGCTGCCAAGTACCGCAACTGAGCCGTGCCTCGCAGCATTGCGCGCCGATTCCAAAATATATTGCCGGGTATTGTCGAGATGCGACTGCCAATTGGCCTTTTCGCGCAGGTATCTGCCGCGAATACCCATCTGATCGCCGACATACCCCGCCCTGCGCGCCACCGATGCAAGTGTTTTGGGCGTAAATAGGGCAACATACATTTTTTTCGAAAAATCCATTTACAAATCAATTTTGACTATTGCTCCAAAACTTAAAAAAAGTAATTTTGAAGTTTACACACAAAAATTAGTGCGATGTTTTTCAAAAAAAAATCGGCCAACGCGGTTTTAGCGGGATTCATTTGCAGCCTTATGCTGTTCGCATCAACACAAACAGTTGAAGCACAGTACACAACGAATGAACGCAAACTGCTCAAGTCGGCCAACAACAACTTTGACGCAGGTTTGTACCGCGAGGCACTTCATCAATACATGCAACTCGATTCGGTAATAGACGACATAACCTTGCGCTACCAAATCGGACTATGCTACCTGCGGACAACTACTCACAAGAACAAGGCGATAGGCTATCTTGAAGAAGTATGCACGCAGGCAGGCTCGCTCATCCCGTACGATGCTTTACGCTATTTAGGCGACGCATATCATTACGACTACCGATTCGAGGATGCCATAAAGCAATACAATCTTTTCATTGCCAAAACTGCGAAAAGCGACAAGGCAGACATCAACAAGTTGAACCACTGCAAGCGGATGATAGCCATCTGCAACAACGCCATCGCCATAACAGAGCAGCCTTACAAAGTTGAAATAGAACCGATTGCGACCCTAATCGACACTGAATCGGACTATCATCCAATCATCAGTGCCGATGAAAGCATAATGGTGTTTATGCGTGAATATGGCGTTGGCAAGGGCTATGATGCCGAACATCGAAGAATGGTTGGGCCAGTCGTCATCACCGTAA
>CALCFP010000543.1 GCA_937900725.1 uncultured Bacteroidota bacterium
CGTCATCTACAAGGCACTCGTAAAGCCCAAGTTTGATGTTGTTTACGTCGAATCCAAAGCCCGATGTGGCGTTCCCTTGTGGGTCGGCATCTATGAGCAACACTTTTTTCTCAAGAACTGCCAAACTTGATGCAAGGTTTATTGATGTTGTGGTCTTGCCTACGCCACCCTTTTGGTTCGCTACTGCTATAATCTTTGCCATAGGTCCTGATTTTTATTAGTCAAATTGATATTCTTTTGCAAATCAACATTTTGTATTGCACTTCTTATAATCGAAACGGGTGCAAGGTAGTGAAAATATCAAAATCTGTTAGGGTAAAATATTAACACTTCAGCCCTTTTGAAGATACTTGTTTGATAAACAACCATTATTGCAATTCCAATTGTGAATATCTATTGAGTAAATACCGTTTTAGACAAAAATCTAACAAGCAATATTGCTGTAGTTCAGCATTTAAAATATTTTCATCTGCTGGGTTTGTTCTGTTTGTCAGTTAAATCATATCGGTTTATTTGAGGAAAATAACTTACAGTCAGCGACTCTATACTGATGCCTGTTGGCGATATTGCGAAAAAAATAATCCGGCAATGATTTTGTTTCTGTCGGTCAAATTATTAACTTGCCGTTTTGATGGGGAGCACCGCGAGTTGCTCCGCAAAATACTTTAAAGGTGATTATCATTCATACATTTCCCGATTGTAGTCAATTGACTTTTGGCAAGGGACCCTCTGCCGATTGGGCTATCTATATGAAACGCCCAAATCAGCGCAGCAAGGAATCAACTATGGCCGATTGCATATTGGGGCTCAATGCTTTGGGAGAACGTTACGGTGGTGAGCGCCTTTACAGCAATTTCCTTCAGATTTATGATTTGGCAACCACCGAAATTTGCGATGAAGTATTCAGCACCATTTATTCAATTGCACAGGAATATAGTTCCGACTTGATGGATGTCATGTTGCTATTTTCTGAAATTTACGCGCATATGGTGGCTTTGGAGAACAATGCCGACGTCAAAGGAGGCAAGATTCGATGCCGTTTAGCCGTGTATATGCTGCTAATGGAGGATCAGGACGCCAAATTTGTAACCACATTTGTTCGCAAGGCGAAAAAGGACGACATTGACAATATTTGTGAATTAAAAGGATTGTTGGAGTGAAATCGGCATTCAGTTACATATTTTTATTCATGGCTTTTGCCGGCTTGTATGTCTTCCATTCGGCTGGCAACTCTGAATTGCAGGCCGTATGCGTCAACAGGGATGCAAACCATTGCCAGTTCATTGAGGCCGTTTCCGATTTTCACGCCATTGCTCCAACCCAGAATCAACTTACAGTACGCACTTGCCAGGTTAGCCAAAAAAATCTTTTCAATGGTTTCTTCGAGGTGGTTAAGTCGTCGTCCAAGGTTTTTTTCAATACATTTTCATCAAACAAGGTCAATCCTGCAGGCTTTCTTATCAAGTTCTGCAAGTTCGACATTTCTTTCCCTTTCAATGCTTTTTGGTAGAAGACATTGAAAATCATTCGGCTTTGGCCATGATACCCTTTTTTTAGCGATTATGATATGTTGCAATGTCATTGGTTGAAAAATGACGTTAGGCATGTTGTATATAATCAAACATTTAAAATCTATCAATAGTGTTCGCGGGCACTTTGAGTTGGCGGAGCGTGCTTACATGTAGTTTCGCGCTATGGTGAAACAGGTTTAGGACGGTTTATTCTGCAATAATCTCAAATAGTTCGTAGAACGTAAAAACATACATTAATAATTAAACAAAATGGATACATCAACATTAATAATAGGAGTGGCAGTGGCATTGATATGCGTTATGCCTTTTGTGTTGGCAAGTACAATGCAAAAACGTCGTGAAAGGAAACTTGTAGGAGCGTTGAACGGAATGGCAGGTTCGGTAAACGCGCAATATAGCAATTTCGAAATCTTGCGAAATTTCGCAATTGCCATCGATGAGCAGGGCTCATATGTGTTCTTTGCCCGCTTGGCAAAAGGCCTTGACCAAAAGTGCGTCAACCTAAACGATGTGAAGCAGTGCAATGTGGTCGAAAACTGTCACAATAGCGATACAGTTGCAGACACAATGGGCTTGCGTTTCCTTCTTGCTGACGGCAGGCAGAGTGAGTTCCTTGAATTCTTCAACAGCGATGTAGAGGCCACTTCGGAAGGTGTCTCACAATTGCTTGACAAGTGGAACCATGTAATTGGCGCCAAGTTGGAAAGTCG
>CALCFP010000544.1 GCA_937900725.1 uncultured Bacteroidota bacterium
GTCTTTGCCGCCGGTGGCGGAGGTCATAAACAGCACGCCCTGCGGGTTTTTGTAGTAGGAAATACCGCCTTCTTCCACCATGGCGGAATCGGCCTTCAGGTCTTCGATGAGACGGGTCTCGGGGGTGATGGTTGCGGGGTCAGCCTTCAGCTGCTTGGCGATCATCACTTTCACGGTATCAAAAATCATGGTATTCTCCTCCTTATTTCGGTCGTTTCCCTTGTGCGCCGAAGTGGTGTGATAGTCGGCTTTATCTGCGGATGGCTCTTCTTCAAGGAACAGAACATCAAGTCGAAGTCTATCGACCTCTTGTTTGTCATCATCGCAATGATCCTGCTCTGGATCGGTTCACAAGCATAAAAACATACTTCTATGCGAAAAGTATTTCTATATTTATTATTAAATATTTATTGTAAAGTGACATAATATATTGAATTGTTGGTTTCAAATAAAAATCGAATAAAGATATAAATTATGTTAACTAGACATATTATATATTTTGGGTATGTTCGTCCAGAAAGAGCAAAAATACTGTATTTTGCTAATTATTATACTTTTGCCATTTAGGACGCACTTCTATCACTTACGTTAACCCAAGGTGTCGCTTCGCTCTGCCATTGTGCTACGTGCTCATAGGAAATTATTGTATAACAATGATATCGTATATAATATATAATGTCTGAAAATACGAAAAGCCTTTGCTTTCGCAAAGGCTTTTCGTGTGTGCCCAGAACAAGACTCGAACTTGCACAGCCTAACGGCCACTACCCCCTCAAAGTAGCGTGTCTACCAATTCCACCATCTGGGCTTGGCTTGTGCCTAAGACAGGACTCGAACCTGCACGTTATTGCTAACACTAGTCCCTGAAACTAGCGCGTCTACCAATTCCGCCACTTAGGCATGTTTTTCGGTTTGCAAAAGTAAGTATTGTTTTAATTTATGCAATACCAAATGGCACATAGTAATGTTTTTTTTCATGTAATGAGAACAAGATTGCTTGGCAGTCATTATTTGTTTAATGGCAAGGAAAGGTAGAAGGTTGTCCCCTTGCCTACTTCAGACTCTACTGATAATTGGCCGTTTAGCATTTTTGCAAACGATTTGGATATGGCCAGGCCCAATCCTGTTCCGAAATTGTTGGCCTTGTTTTTGTCAACCTGATAGAAACGGTCGAAAATCAATTTCTGGTTTTCTTTGGAAATGCCTATTCCAGTGTCAATTACAAAGAATTCTATCTTCTTGTCGTTTATTGTGTATCCGAATGAGATCTTTCCTTTTGGGGTGAATTTCAAGGCATTGGTCAGCAGGTTCGATAATATTTGCACAAGTTTGGTCTCGTCAGTAAATATGTTTGTGCTTGTGTTTTGCGGAATGCAGTATATGAGTTCGATATTCTTGTCTTCGGCTTGCGAGAGGAATGTGTTGTACAAATGTTCCATCAAGTCGTTTGGATTGATTTCTGTGACAGAGACTACTGATGTGCCTTGTTGAATGTCGGACATTACGAGCATATCGGTTATTATGCCCAGCAATTGGTGGCTACTTTGAAGAATGAGGTTTGTGTACGATTTGATGTTGTCCATTGACAAGTCGTCGCTTGTGCTTATGATTTCGGAGAATCCTGAAATTGCGTTCAGCGGTGTTCTCACTTCGTGGGAAAGGTTCTGTAGCAAGCCTTCCTTTATCTTGTCTGATTGTTCGGCCTTGTTCAATGCATTTTTCAACTCTATTTCCATATTCTTTCGAGCCGAAATCTCGTTTTTGACCGACACGTAGCCAATAGTTTCTTTTCCTCTATTTAATATAGGTGTGATTTTTAATGAATACCACCTGACAGTATTGCCTCTGTTGATTCTGTATTCGCTGTTGACACAGTTGTTTTTGTGTAAGTCGTCGAGGATGAATTGTTTTTGGTCGCTGGAAGGCTCGAGATTGTCGAATGTCTTGCCAATAATGTCGGAAACCTTGCAGTTGTGGGCCTTGAGTGACTGATTGTTTGCGTATATGGCAACCAATTGCTTGTCGTAGATGATGAATTCGCTTGACGACTGGTTTATGGCTTCAACAAGCAGGTTGTTGACATATTGTGAGTGTTTTAGTTCGCTTATGTCGAACAACGTCCAGATTACGCTTTTGTTCTTTTGAATCTTTCCTGTAATATGAAGCCATGCCATGCTTCCGTTTTTGTGTCTTGCCTCAAATTCATAGACAAACTTCAAGCCTTTGCGCATCTGCCTGTAGCCTTCATCTATTATGTATTTGTAGTCAGTTGAAGACTTGAACATCTGTGAGAAACCGAATTTATTGATGTCTTCGGTTGAATAGCCTATAAATTCGCTTTTGTTCATCCATTGGATGTTCCCGTCAATTGTAAGGATGACAACAACTTCCAGTGCGTCGAGAATGGTGCGTTGCTGGTTGGCCAGGTTGGTGAACGAATTCACTATTTCCTTTTGCTCGGTTATGTCTTGTATGGTGCCGAAGAAGGATTTCACGTTGAAGTTTTCGTCAAAAATGAAATTGCCCGAAACACTTATGTTCCTGATTTGTTTGTCATTGGGCCGGACAATATCGCAATCGAAATCCTCAAATAGTTTTGACTGCAAAACCATTTCAATGTGTTTCTCAATCAACAATTTGCTGTCGGGTGTGAGTACGTAGCTCAAGTCACGTAGGCGTTGTTTTATTTTGAATGGCGCGCCCAATATCTCATAAACGTGCTCATCGCCGTAGAATTCGCGGGTTTCAACGTCGAGTTCCCATAGGCCTATGTTCGATTCCTTGCCAGACACGTATTGGCGTCTGAAATTCTCAAGGTTGCGGAGTTTCTCTTCTTGTCTGGTTACATCGGTGCCCGTGGCATACATAATGCCCTTTTTTACGCAGGTTGACCATTGAAGCCATCGTGTTGAGCCGTCTTTATGAGTGGCCTTGTTTTTGAACGTGAGTGTCTTGCCTGCGTTCTCATTCAGATTGGTTATTTGTCTGTTTGCACGCTCCATATCGTCAGGATGTACCAAGTCCATAACGTTTGTGCCAACCAGTTCTTCAGGCTCGTAACCGAAAATTCGTTTGCAAGTCTGGTTTATGCGCATAATACGACCAGTATTATTCACTATGATTAGCAAGTCGTTACTATTCTGAAAAAAAATATCAGAACCGATGTCGTTGTTCTTCCGTTTCCAAAACATACTTGTGGTTAATCATAATTGAAAGATAGGTATTTTTTTTCAATAGCGTCTTTGGTTTTAATAATTTTGATTGTAATCTCTCCTATTGTCAGTTTTTTTTGTGAAAAATGGTATTGCTTATTTGATATATACACTTACATTTGCAGTCGTAAAACAAAAATGGAATATGACGTTACATCACCACCATCACCATTGCTTGGATTCAATCTAAAAAGAGCATTGACTGGGTGGTTCTATGTAAAATGATATTACAAAAGGCTCGCAGCAATGCGGGCCTTTCTTGTTTAGGATTTATTTGATTATTAACGAAAACAAAACATACTATGTTGCTACGAATTGCAGTACAGGCCAAAGGCCGTTTATATGAAGAGACAATGACTATGCTTGAAGAGTCAAGCATAAAGGTTGAGTCGAGCAAGCGCACCCTGCTCGTTCCTGCCAAGAATTTTCCTGTAGAAATACTCTACCTGCGCGACGATGACATTCCGCAGGCTGTCGCAAGCGGCATTGCCGATGTGGGCGTTGTCGGCGAGAACGAATATGTAGAGCGTCAGGAAGATGCCGAAATTGTGAAGCGTCTCGACTTCAGCAAGTGCCGTCTATCGCTGGCCATTCCAAAGGCCATAGAATACAATGGCGTTGAATGGTTCAACGGCAAGAAGATTGCCACGTCATACCCAGGCATCCTTCAGTCTTTCCTCGACAAGAACAACATCAAGGCTGACATCCACGTAATCACGGGCTCTGTCGAAATAGCACCTGGCATTGGCCTCGCCGACTGCATCTTTGACATAGTAAGTTCAGGCAGTACGCTTGTAAGCAACAACCTGAAGGAAGTTGAAGTGGTGATGCAGTCAGAAGCCCTTATGATTGGCAACAAGAACCTTTGCGCCGAAAAACGCGAAATACTGAACGAACTTCTGTTCCGTTTCGATTCGTACAAGAACGCCGAGGGCAAGAAATACATCGTGCTGAACATTCCAAACGACAAGTTGGCCGAAGCCGAAAGACTGTTGCCAGGAATGAAGGCGCCAACCGTAACCGCCTTGGCTACCGAAGGCTGGTCATCAATGTCGTCGGTAATCGAGGAAAAGCATTTCTGGGAAATCATCGGCAAGTTAAAGAATCTTGGTGCTGAAGGCATACTTGTAATGCCTATCGAGAAGATGATATTTTAACATTTAGGATTTTGAATTTAGGATTTAGTCCCGAGGCTTCGGGTTTAGGATTTTTCTGATATCAAATCCCTAAGTCGATGTGACAGCAAACTGACAATCATACAATTAGACATTACACAACAATGAAACCTACAATGAATATCATCATAAACCCTGACAGATATTTGTGGAAGGAACTTGTGAGCCGTCCGCAGATTGACCGCCAAAGTCTGATACCAATGGTTGCCGTTGGAGCCATAGTGGTTGAGCATATTGCATAACTTACCGGATTGAGCATCTTCCACACGCACTCGTGTAATATCTATAAC
>CALCFP010000545.1 GCA_937900725.1 uncultured Bacteroidota bacterium
TGACGTGAATCAGACATACTATAACCAATTGATTGACAAAAAAGCCGAATACCTGATTTCACAGGCGGGATATGTGTCGCGAAATACGATTTTGGAAAAGGCGACAACTCCAATTCTGCCCATTTCTCCTAATTCAGGCAATGTGTATTTCGTTTTTGTGGCATTGGGGCTTTTTGTCGGATTTATGTATTTGGTAATAAGATATTTGTTGTATAATGAAGTGACTTCAGTAAGTAGCATACAGAATTATACATCAGCACCAGTTTTGGGCGTTGTTCCACAATACGGACATCCTGTCGATGTGTCGCAGTTGCTTGTCCAGAAAGACCCGCACTCGCCATTCTCTGAAGCCTTCAGGTCGATACGTTCCAACTTGCAGTTCATTTCGCAAGGTGCCGAAACCAATGTGATTACCGTTTCGTCAACCATATCAGGCGAAGGCAAGACGTTCGTCGCAATCAACCTGGCTGGCATCATTGCAACATCTGGCAAAAAGGTTCTTCTGCTTGACTTGGATTTGCGCAAGCCTCGTATCCATTTGGGATTTAATGCCGATAACAGCAAGGGTATGAGCACAATATTGATTGGCCGCGACACGGTGAATGAATGTATCCATCATACCGAAATCGAAAATCTTGATTATATAACTGCTGGTCCTGTTCCGCCCAATCCTGCAGAACTGGCGGGCGGAAAGACTATGTAAAACTGCAGGAAATATTAAAATTGAAGAAATGAATTATGGAAGATATGAATGAAATATACGATGTGGTTGTGATTGATACACCGCCAGTCGGCATTGTCTCTGATGCAATAACTAATTTGCAGAAAGCAAGTTACCCGATATATGTAATGAAGGTTGGTGTTTCTAAACGTCAGTTTATCGAAAATATCAATGTTCTGCGTTCCGAAAAGGGAATGGGCAATCTTTCTGTAATATTGAACGGTGCCAATCTGAGGAGCCATTCCTACGGTTACGGCTATGGCTACGGTTATGGCTACGGCTATGGAGCAGAGAAAAAAAGAAAAAATGTGAAGGATGTTTTGGCACATAGTTTTCAAAAAAGCAAGCAATGAATTTCGAGTTATTCCTGTCCGTATTTTTTGCTGTGACATTTGTCGCAACCATTGGCATTCACCATTATTTCTTTGCTCGTTCAACAAGGCAAAACATAAAAAAATACAATATAACAGGTACACGCTGGGCCTCGCAGCGTAAGCCTATGTTAGGTGGAGTGGGATTTATCGCTGGGTTTGTCATTGGTGTCGTAGTGTGGCTTTTTATAGGTTACAAGTTTTCTGTCGATATTGATGCTCAAATATCTGCAGGCGTTATAATCGCAATCGTCCTGGCCTTCGTCATGGGGCTTATCGACGATATCTTCAACACATCGCCGTCGTTTAAATTCATAATGCAGTTTGCAGTCGGTCTGTTGCTCATTACGTCAGGCATTTACATTAAAGTATTCGACAATCAGATAGCCAATTACGCACTTACGCTGTTTTGGGTTGTAGGCATAATGAACTCGCTCAATATGCTCGACAATATGGACTCGGTTACTAACACAATGTGCGTGATCATACTGATAGGCATTTCCGTGTTCTTGATGTTGCGTACCGACGATACGTCGTATGTCATCGTCTTGTTTGGCACACTCGCCGCAATGTTGGCTTTCTACAAGTTCAATTGGCATCCTTCAAAAATGTATATGGGCGACAACGGCTCGCAGTTTTTGGGCGCATTTATGGCGATAATGAGTATCAAATACATATGGAATCCTGCATCAGAGGCTTTGCAGAACAACCTGTATCCGTTTTTGATAGTTTATTTGGCATTCTTAGTCCCGCTTACCGATACGGCAACCGTGACCGTAAACCGCATAATGCGAGGACAGTCGCCGTTTGTGGGTGGCACCGACCATACTACCCATCATTTGTCATATCGAGGCTTGTCCGACCGTCAGGTTGTTTATGTCTTGGGAACAATAAACGTGTTGTCAGTGGCAACTGCCATATTTTTCCTGATGAATCCTCCACAATCGGCCTTGCCATTGTGGGTGGCAGGCGGATTGGCAATGACAGCGTCGGTGTTATTGTACGCAAATACAAAATTGACCAAACCCAAGGTAAAATAACACGATGCGCAAGGTCACTATAGTTTTGGTGTTTGCTGTTTCTGCTATTGTTTCAGCCATTGTGTCGTATTATATCGGCTCAAAATGCGATTCAACCGAGAATCAACCGTCGGCGCAGTTGGCTGATATGGTGCCTATGCCGTCAGAATTGACATTTATGGGCGAAACAGTCCCCGTTGACAATTTCGACACTCGTGAGAGCCTAGACCGCGAACTGCAGGTAAATCGTTTGTGGCATTCGCAGACAATATTGATACTCAAGCGTGCAAACCGCTACTTCCCAATCATAGAGCCAATTCTGAAAGCAAACGATGTCCCCGACGATTTGAAGTACATCGCCGTAATAGAGAGTTCATTGACAAATACTGTCTCGCCGTCGGGAGCCAAAGGCTTTTGGCAGTTCCTGAGCGGAACGGCAAAAGATTTCGGTCTTGAAGTGAACGATGAAGTTGATGAACGCTACAACCTTGAAAAGGCAACGGTTGCCGCCATATCGTATTTCAAGCAGATGAAGGAGAAATTCGGTTCGTGGACAATGGCGGCCGCTTCGTACAACATTGGCCGTGGCAATTTGTCGAAGCAGATGGCACAGCAGAAATGCCGCAGTTACTACGACCTGATACTTGGCGAAGAAACTGAGCGCTACATTTTTCGAGCCATCGCCATAAAACAGATTATGGAGAACCCAGAAAAGTACGGTTTCTCAATGCCACAATCCGAACTTTACGAGCCAATCCCATATTCGGTGGTAAGCATCGATTCCACTATCCCAGATATGGCGGATTTCGCCTTCGCTCACGGAATCAACTATAAAATGCTGAAAGTGCTGAATCCGTGGCTGCGTAGCACAAAACTCACCAACCCTAAACGCAAGTCATACGAGATAAAGTTGCTGACGCCTGAGTTCCGCAACATCGACATTGACACAACTTTGTCATTGCCGTCGCAGGACATCGAATTGAACTGATAGGAATATTGTTTTTCTGTCAACAAGCGAAATCCATTTATCGGAAAAACTTTTGTAATGCATTGTGAATCTTTCCTATGTCAAAAAAAATGTATTGCAGGTAGAAAAAATGGCAAAACCTACAAAAATGTAGGAAATACATTTTATATTTGACTGATTGATTTTCTGTGTTTGAAAGTCATATAAAAATTAAACAAACGTTTGCTTTGGCAAACAAAACACAACTAATACATTTAAACGAAATGAGGAAACTTTTGATTGCGGCAGGTGCATTGGCAATGGTTGCTTGCACCTCGAAACCAAGTGTTCAGTTAATCGACAAGGCTAATTTTGCCAAAGAGGTTGACGGAAAAATGGTTGAATTGTTCACCATTAAGAATGATGCTGGTATGACAGCGCAAATCACCAATTATGGTGCACGTATCGTTAACCTTTGGGTGCCTGACAAGAATGGCGTGTTCCAAGATGTCGTAATGGGATTCTCTACTCTTGACGAATATCTTGCTTCGTCTGATGGCGCATATTTTGGCGCATTGATTGGCCGTTATGGCAACCGTATCGCTAAGGGCAAGTTCACTCTGGACGGAGTTGAGTACCAGCTGGCCATCAACAACGGGCCGAACGCCCTTCACGGAGGTCCCACCGGGTTCCACGCCCGGGTATGGGATGTCAAAGAGGTGTCTGAGAACGCCATTGCCTTCACCTACCGCTCAGAGGACATGGAAGAGGGATTTCCCGGGAACCTTGACGTGGAGGTACGCTTCAGCGTGAC
>CALCFP010000546.1 GCA_937900725.1 uncultured Bacteroidota bacterium
CCGCGGAAGCGCGAGTTGTCTTTTGCCATACCGTATCCACATTGCGGGCACTTGGATTGACCAGCCGAACCTTTCGAAAATCAGTCCGGGATGGGCAATCACCATATCGCTCGAACCGATAATTGAATACAACGAACGAAGCGGAATGTCGACATCGACACGCAATGCGGCAAAACACTTGTGGCCTTATCAGTTGCCGCTTGAAAAGCCCGAAAGGCTTGCCGAAATGCTGTTCAGATACGAAAACGAGCCTGGACGCACTATCATTTCCGGCGCACAGGATGCCATAGGCATTTGCGTTCCCGGGCTTGTCCGCCATTACTATAATGGTGTTTATTGGCCCGAAAAGATTGAGCGCGTGAATGACGAAAGCATTCTGTCGTGGCTCGAGGAGCATCTATATTTAGTGACACTGTGGCCACGTCCGGATGGCACCGACCTACTTTGCAACACTAACATCAATGAACAAAACATTGTGGCATTGACAACGGCAGCCGAGAAATGCTGGAACGCCATAATGGACAAAGACCTTAAAGAATTTGGCAAAGCAGTGACCGAGTCGTTTGACGCTCAAGTGAGGATGTTCCCGAATATGGTGAACAAGAAGATAATCGATGTGATAGACCAATACAAGCCAAATGTGCTTGGATGGAAACTGGCTGGCGCCGGCGGTGGCGGATACTTGGCGCTGGTGTCTGAAAAACCGGTTGAGAATGCGATGAAACTGAAGATTCGCAGATGGATTGAATAACCGCTGTACCTAAAAATATTATAAGGGGATTTCCATAAAACAATAGAAATCCCCCTAAATATTAGAATTTGTACATAAAGCCGACAGTGATAAGACCTGTGGTTGCAATGTTTCCGGCATTACCTGAAAAGCCGAAACTGTTTTCAACTGTCTTGTTGTCGGAATTGTCGGCATCCTTTGTAATCTCAGATGAAGCCACGAATCCGAAGAAATTCAGTTGCGCCTCGAGTTCAATATGCTCGTTCAAGTCGTAAGAGATTAACGGGTAAGCGGCCAACGACAAGTAAGTGATCTTGTCGCCATCAATTTTTTCCTTGCCGTCTTTTTCAGTAGGTATATCCTGACCAAAAGAGGCTGAGGCCTCAACCTTAAGGTTGAATTTGCCGAAAGACGCGAATGAATATTGGGCATAAGGCGAAATTGCATACGAGAATGTCTTGCTCCACACATCCTTATCATTGGCCTTGTCGGCATACGTCTTTTCCGAGCCGAGCGAAATCATACCGCCAACCTCAAGTTTCTCACTCAATTCATACCCTACCACTGGCGACAGCACAAAAGATCTCTCGACAGATTTTGTCTCTATGTTCTTGCCCAATACTTCATAAGTCTGTTTTTTGCTGTCAGACGAAAAGCCAACCCTGCCACCAAGCAGGAACTGTGCATTTGCCGACATTGAAAAGAAGGCCATAACAGCCATCGACACGAATAATTTTTTCATACTATATCTTTTTAATTAAACATCAGGCACAAAAATATCAAAAAAACACATTTCGATGCCAAATGTGGCAAAGCCCTTGGGTTGTGACCGATATTGACTAACTTTGCAGCTCAAAATTTCAGAAGATGATTACAGTATCCAACTTGTGCGTTCAATTCGGGAAACGCGTTCTTTTTCAAGATGTAAACCTAAAATTCACTCCCGGCAACTGCTACGGAATAATAGGCGCCAACGGTGCAGGAAAGTCGACATTCCTGAAAACCCTATACGGCGCGGTAGATGCAACCAAAGGTACTATCAGCATCGCTCCAGGCGAGCGTCTGTCAGTGCTTAAGCAAAACCACTTTGAGTTTGACGACTGCACAGTCTTGAACACCGTGCTTATGGGCCACGCCGAACTCTGGCAGATAATGAACGAGAAGGATGCACTCTACGCAAAGCCCGACTTCAGCGAGGAAGACGGCATAAAGGCATCGGAACTTGAGGAAAAATTTGCCGAGATGGACGGCTGGAACGCCGAAAGCGATGCGGCCACATTGCTTAGCGGCTTAGGCATAAAGGAAGACCTGCACCAAAAATACATGCGCGAGCTGAGTGGCAAGGAAAAGGTGAAAGTGTTGCTTGCGCAAGCATTGTTCGGCAAGCCCGACAACCTGCTACTCGATGAGCCGACCAACGACCTTGACCTTGACACCGTAACCTGGCTCGAAAACTATCTTTCGGAATTCGAGAACACAGTGCTCGTGGTTTCCCACGACCGTCACTTTCTTGACGCAATCTGCACTCACACAGTCGACATCGACTACAACCGCATACAACTGTTTGCAGGCAACTACAGCTTCTGGTACGAATCGAGTCAACTTGCACTGCGTCAGCAACAAATGCAGAACAAGAAGGCCGAAGAGAAGAAAAAGGAACTTGAGGAATTCATCCGTCGATTCAGCGCCAACGTGGCAAAGAGCAAGCAGACGACAAGCCGCAAGAAGATGCTTGAAAAACTCAACATTGAGGAAATCAAGCCATCGAACCGTAAATATCCTGGCATCATCTTCACTCCTGCCCGCGAATGTGGCGACCGCATTCTTGATGTCAAAGACTTATCCAAGACTGTTGACGGCGTAAAATTGTTCAGCAACCTGAACTTTTCGGTAGGCAAGGAAGACAAAATCGTGTTCCTGTCACGAAACCCACGCGCGATGACTGCACTGTTCGAGATACTGAAAGATGTCAACAAAATTAGCATAAACCGCTCAAAAAATGTCAACCCTATCAGGAAAGTCATCTCAACTTTCAACTCTTATCTTCCATTGGACAACGAGAAATTCTTCAAGGACGACATAACGCTTATGGACTGGCTCGCACAATTCTCTGAAGACACAAGCGACCTGTTCCTGCGCGGATATTTGGGAAAGATGCTATTCTCGGGCGAGGAAATCTACAAGAAGGCCAACGTGCTTTCAGGTGGCGAGCGCGTACGTTGTATGATTGCGCGAATGATGATACGCAATGCCAATGTGCTCATTCTAGACACTCCTACCAACCACCTCGACCTTGAATCAATTCAGGCATTCAACAACACGCTGGTGAAATTCAAGGGCAACGTGCTGATGTCGTCGCATGACCACGAGTTCATTCAAACCGTGAGCAACCGCATCATTGAGATAGGTCCTAACGGAATGATAGACAAATTGATGGAGTACGACGACTATATCAGCGACGAGCGTCTGACCGAACAACGGAACAAACTGTACGAATAGAACAGAAGGCCAAATATGCAAAAACGCCGCAAGAGAAAACCTTGCGGCGTTATTTTTTTTGGCAATGCCCCCCACACCGAAATCGACTTCAATTTGCACAAAAAAAAGCCAGTACCCTAAGGTACTGACTTCAAACAAAAAAACTAAAACAACTATACGAGAACTAAATTCTCATATTTATCTTCAATGAAAGACGGCATTTAGGCCGTCTTCCAATTAATTTCACATTTGCAAAGAACAGCAAATTCTTTTAAATCGAAAATTTATTTCGACATTGACTTTTCAAGTCTGTATTTCCATTTTGCATAAGCATCGGCGTATTCCTGACGTGCTGACTGATTCGGTTCGATGACAGCCAGTTTGTCAAGAGTGGCGAAAGCCTCTGTATTGTTCTTGTAGATGCCTGCGCCCATACCTGCACCCTTTGCTGCACCAACAGAGCCGTCAGTGTCGTAAAGTTCAATAGTTGCGCCTGTCACACCTGCCAAGGTATCGCGGAAGATTGGGCTCAGGAACATATTTGCGTGTCTTGCGTGAATCTTGTTCACCTTCATTCCCATTTGTTCCATAATATCGATGCCATACTTGAACGAGAACACGATGCCTTCCTGGGCGGCACGTACAATATGATGCTTAGAGTGAACATTGAAGTTCAAGCCGCGGATTGAGCAGTTGATTTCACGGTTGCCAAGCATACGTTCTGCGCCGTTTCCGAAAGGAAGAACGCTCAAGCCTGCAGAACCAATTGGAGCCTTTGCAGCCAAATCGTTCATCTCGTTGTAAGAGATGCCGTCTGGAGCGATGTTGCGCTTCACCCAAGAGTTCAGGATGCCTGTACCGTTAACGCAAAGCAATACACCGATGCGTGTCTGGTCAGAAGTATGGTTGACGTGTGCAAATGAATTGACACGCGATTGTGGGTCGTAGTTTGCTGTGCCGTTGACACCGTAAACAACACCTGAAGTACCTGCGGTGGCAGCAATTTCACCTGGATTGAGGACGTTAAGCGACAATGCGTTATTTGGCTGGTCGCCACCACGGTATGTAACTGGTGTGCCTTCCTTCAAGCCAAGTTCAGAAGCGGCTTTGCTTGAAAGTTTGCCTTGCTCGCTGAATGTAGGCTTAATTTCTGGAATGAATGCGCTGTCGATTCCATAGTAGTCCAAAAGGAATGAAGCCAACTTGTTTTCCTTGAAATCCCACATCATGCCTTCAGACAAGCCTGAAACAGTTGTGCTGATTTCGTCAGTCATCTTCATAGCGATGTAGTCGCCTGGAAGCATTATCTTATATATCTTCTCGTAAAGTGCTGGTTCATTCTCCTTTACCCAAGCCAATTTAGATGCGGTAAAGTTACCTGGCGAGTTCAGCAGATGGCTGAGGCACTGTTCTGAGCCAAGAGCCTTGAATGCCTTCTCGCCGTAAGGAACTGCACGCGAATCGCACCAAATGATTGAAGGACGAAGAACATTCTTGTGCTTGTCAACACAAACCAAGCCGTGCATCTGATAAGAGATACCAATAGCCTTGACTTCGGCAGGATTGGCACCGCTTTCCTTCATTATTGACTGAACTGACAATTTAAGGTTTTCCCACCAACTCTCTGGGTCTTGTTCAGCCCAACCAGGATTGACGGCTATAATTTTTGCTTCGGTTTTTGGGAAGAAGGTTGTAGCAACGCATTTGCCTGTTTCAACATTTACAAGGCTTGCCTTCACTGATGAACTTCCTACATCTACTCCTAACGTGTACATAGTTATTTATTTTAAAATTTTTAAGTCAAAATATGATAAGTCGCTATTACGATTTTCGTCCCAAAAATAGAACTTTTACACTAAAATTAAAACATAGGACATTTTTATTATCTTTTATATCTTATTAATATTCAATACTATCATAAAATAATACAAAATTTGCCATTCAAATCATACCGTCGCTGTCCGCAATTTTCGTTACAGCAGATTCATTGACGTCAGAATTTTGCTATTTGCCGATGACTGAATCAAAGAAATCGAACACATCGGGCAAGACCAATGGCACCATTCCTGGATGGTCGGCCTCAACCTCCTTGTACGAGACTTTGTAGCCTTGACTCTGCAACCATCCGTAAAGTTTGCGGCTTGCATCCAACGACACGGCCTGCGTGCCTTCGGAGATATATATAGGCTTTTCTTTCAGCACATTCAACGAATAACCCCTTTCTGTTACAAACGGGCCCGACATTGGCGCAATGGCTTTCCAATAAGTATTGTATTTGGCTCCTATGTACCAAGTTCCGCCACTGCCCATTGAATGCCCCATAAGGAACATATTTGTGCGATCGACAGGATAGTTCTTGAGTACAATCTCTATCACATTTATCACGTCTTTCTCGCTCAGGCGCTGTTCCTGGGCGCGTTCAGGCGTAATGGGCGCGCTTATCATTTTCTCGTTTTCGGCATCCTTGCCGAAGCCTGCAGGCAGACGCAGATTGGTTCCGTATGCCCCGTGTCCGCCCAACGGCGAAACAAGTATCATATTGTGCTTGTTGGCAAGCCTAACCATAAGCGTATCGTCCTGGTCGAGATACGAACTCTCGG
>CALCFP010000547.1 GCA_937900725.1 uncultured Bacteroidota bacterium
ACGGCAAGGTTTATCTGGCAAGTCCTTGTATTGCATATTCAAATACCGAAAATTCAGTTGCTGAACACAAATTTGATGGAAATGGTTTTTGTAAGCGGTGCGGTAGTTATCAGCCTGCCGAGAACAACGGTGGTGTTTACCAAATAGCCAACGCTGGCAATCTATACTGGTTTGCTGGTCTTGTAAACGGAAAACTTATTGGCGTAGGACAAAACAAGTCAGCCAATGCCGTACTTACAAGCGACATTGTAGTAAACGAAAATGTATTAGACAACGACGGCAATCTCAGCCAAGGCACATTCCGTGAATGGTTCCCTATTGGATATGATAATGGCAAACTTTATGTCAATTATGGTGGTACATTCGATGGTCGGGGCCATACAATAAGCGGATTGTGTCTTAACGACCCGAATACTGTTTTAGATGGCATAGGCCTGTTCGGAAACATATATAAAAGCGCAACCATCAAAACCGTAGGCATAATTGATTCGTATTTTTATGGAAAGTGTGATGTTGGTGGCGTATGCGGATATAGTGAAGGCACCATCGAAAACTGCTACTATACTGGCAAAGTGAGTGGCGATTCATTGATAGGTGGCGTATGCGGAATGAATTCAGGCTTCATCACCAACTGCTACAATACTGGTAGCGTGAATGGCAGTGGCGCATCTAGAATTGGTGGCTTTTGCGGAGAGAGCACCAATCCTATTACAAACTGCTACTTCCTTTCAGGAACCGATGCAAATGCCACGCAGGCAACTGCCAAACAGTTTAAGAGCGGTGAAGTTGCATACCGACTTGGTGGCGCATTCTATCAGAAACTTGGTGTAGATGCTTTTCCTGTTCTTGACAGCACTCACGGCAAGGTTTATCTGGCAAGTCCTTGTATTGCATATTCAAATACTGCAAATGCAACGGTTGAACACAAATTCGACGTAAACGGCTTCTGTACAGCCTGCGGTGGCTACGAGCCTGCGGGCAAAGACGCAGACGGTGTTTACCAAATAGCCAACGCTGGCAATCTATATTGGTTTGCTGATTTTGTAAATTATAAAAGTTCTGGAAGTTATGTTAACCTGTGTGCTAAATTAACACAAGATATTGTTGTTAACGAACTTGAATTTGATACCGATGGAAATATTATTACCGAAGGGAAAAAATATAGGGTATGGCTGCCAATAGGAGGTTATTATGGTGCATCAAAATACTTCAAAGGTATATTTGACGGTAATAACCATACTATTAGTGGACTTTATGTTAACGGGGATTCTCAATATATTGGCTTGTTTGGTTATACTGCGGGGCAACAATCTAATCTTAATGAATTGCCGGTTATTAAAAATATAGGAGTTATCAACTCTTATTTTAAAGGGAATGATAAAGTTGGAGGTATATGTGGTTATAGTGGCTATAGAACGATAGTTGAAAATTGCTATTTTTCTGGTACTATTATAGGAAACCAATATGTAGGCGGAATTTGCGGGTTTATTTTTAATAGTTATAACCAAACAAAATACTGTTACAACATTGGCACGGTATCTGGAAATACAAATGTTGGTGGCATTCAGGGAAATCGTGGCGATATAATTACAAACTCTTATTTCTTAGAAGGTTGCTGCGCAAATCCATCAGACAACAGTTGTGTAAAGTCGTTGGAAGCATTTAATTCGGGCGAAGTGGCTTTCTTATTAGGCGATGGTTGGGGGCAAACCTTGAGCAACGATAACGGTTTCCCTGTGTTAAACGGGGCTAAGGTGTATAAAATTGATGATAGCACTTATTCAAATGTCGAAATAAAATACGATGAAAATGGTATTTACGATAACGGCAGTTTTGTCTCTTATAAAAAACCGACATTGCAAGATGACGTTTATCAAATAGCCAACGCAGGTAATCTATGCTGGTTTGCCCAATTTGTAAACCAAGGTGGCGATAACATAAAGGCAAATGCTATTTTAACTGCTGACATTGTTGTTAATCAACTCGAATTTGGCAATGACGGCAATATAGTTACCGAAGGCAAGAATTACAGACAATGGATACCTATTGTAGGAAAATATGAAGGCAATATTGACAATTGCTATAAAGGTACTTTCAACGGTGATAACCATACTATTAGCGGACTTTATTTTAATGATGGAGATGCAAGTTATGTAGGCTTGTTTGGTCGCACAAGCGAAAATGCAAACATTGAAAATGTAGGAGTTATTAATTCTTATTTTAATGGCAAAAACTATGTCGCTGGTGTCTGCGGAGTTAATTATGGTAAAATCAATAACTGTTTCAGTGCATCTGTTGTCAATGGCAACCAAGTAGTTGGAGGTCTATGTGGACAGAATGTAAGTGGTTCAATTGAATTCTGCTACAATAATGGAAATATTTCAGGAACTGAAAATGTAGGAGGTCTATGTGGACAGAATGATAATTCAATTGAATTCTGCTACAACATAGGTTCGGTGAGAGGAACCAATTATGTAGGTGGTGTTTTTGGAATGAATTATGCTATTATCGGTAACTGTTGCAACACAGGTAATATTTCTGGGATTGGAACCAACGCTCAATATATTGGTAGCTTAGGCGGTGTGAATAACGGAAAAGGAACGGTGAAATCCTGTTTTAATAATGGCACTGTTGATGGAGAATATCCTGCTACTGTATGTGCGGATGGTAATAACGGAGTCAGCCATTGCTATTGCTTGGCCAACCAAGACAATGGCGAACAAAAAACGGCTTCTCAGTTTGCCAATGGCACAGTAGCCATTTTATTGCAAGCCAATCAAGATGGCGAAATATGGGGGCAAAAACTCGTCAATGGCAAGTCGATGCCTGTTTGGGTAAGTTCCGAAAAAAATTGTTGCAAGGTTAAAGACGGCAAAATAGAACATGCTGATTTGAAAAATGGCTTCTGCGCAACTTGTGGAGGATACCAACAACTAACCCAAGACGAAAGTGGCGTTTACCAAATTGCCAACGCCGGCAATCTCTACTGGTTTGCCCAATTTGTAAATCAAGGCGCCGAAAATGCCCAAGTCAATGCCGTTTTAACTGCCGACATTGCTGTCAACCAACTCGAATTCGATGCCGAAGGCAATATTATTACCGAAAGCAAAAATTACAGGCAATGGAATCCTATCGGTTTATACGATGATAACCTATACAGCGGTGTATTCGATGGCAATGGTCACACTGTCAGCGGACTTTATTTCAATGATGTAAATTCTACTGGTAAGATTGGCTTGTTTGGTTGCACAAACAAAAATGCAACCATCAAAAACGTAGGAGTAGTTAACTCTTATTTTAATGGGAAAAACGAAGTCGGTGGCATTTGCGGATATAGCAGTGGAACTATCGAAAACTGCTATAATGCTTGTTTGATTAAAGGAAATGCTAATGTCGGTGGCATTTGCGGATATAATAATAGTGGCACAATCCAAAACTGCTACAATACTGGTTCGGTTAATGGAAATTCAGATGTCGCTGGCATTTGCGGACTAGCTTGGCAGGGCTCGTATAAAAACTGCTACAACATAGGTGAGGTTAGTGGAACTGAAGAATTCGGTTCTTTGATTGGAAGCGCAACAAACAATTTGTCTATAAATAATTGTTTTTATCTAAGTGGTGGTTCATCGTCATTTGGAACGGAAAAATCAGAGATGTGGTTCTCTTGTGGCGAAGTGGCTTGCTTGCTAGGCGATGGCTGGGGACAAAAAATTGTTGATGGCAAATCAATACCTGTATTGGCATCTCTTGAAAAAGAATGTTGCAAGGTTGTAAATGGCAAACTTAAACATTTGTCGTGCGAAAACGGATTCTGCACTTCTTGCAATTGCTATCAGCAACCTGACTTTGACGAGGCTTTAGGCGGTTACCAAATTGCAAATGCTGGCGAACTCTATTGGTTTGCCGATTTTGTAAACCAAGGTGGTGATAATGCGAAGGCCAATGCGGTATTAACAACCGACATTGTTGTTAATACTCTTGAATTTGAAAATGATATACTTGTTACATCTGATAAAAACTACAAGCAATGGATTCCTATTGCAACTTTCAATAACCCATATTTGGGCATATTTGATGGCAAAAACAAGACAATCAGCGGTCTCTATTTCAATGGTTCAAATAAAAATAATGTGGGTTTGTTCGGTTATATAGGCAACGCGACAATTCAAAACGTAGGTGTAATCAATTCTTATTTCAATGGAAAAGATTATGTCGGTGGCGTGTGTGGTAGCAATCATAATGGCATAATCCAAAACTGCTACAATGCAAGTATGGTTAGTGGCAATGAATCTGTTGGTGGCGTATGCGGAACGAATGGATATACTGCTGTAACCCTAAATTGCTACAATATAGGTTCAATTAGTGGATTTGCGTCTGTTGGTGGCGTCTGTGGAAGATCTTATCAGATGCTTCAAAGCTGTTATAATATAGGCGATGTTGAAGGTGCGAAGAATGTAGGTGGCGTATGTGGATATAACGACAATAGCACTATCCAAAACTGCTACAATTTAGGCATTGTTAAACAGGATGAACAGAACGAGCAAAAAGGTGGTATAGGTGGCATATGTGGAAAAAATCATAACAGTGTTATAAAGAATTGCTACAACGTTGGCAAGGTGGAAGGAAGTGCGGGTTTGGGTGATTTGTGCGGGATACGCAACAACGATACTATCACAAACTGCTATTATCTTTCTGTTCAAGACAATGGTGAGCAAAAAACAGCCACTCAGTTCGCCGATGGCACAGTGGCCAAGTTGCTGTTTGCCGCCGATACCATTTGGGGACAAAACACTTCAACCGGCACAATACCTAACTTCAGCGGAAAAATTATCTTTACTGTTAGTGTCACTGCGTCAGGCAACGGTACTATTTCCGGTACAAGTGGCGAGTATGAATATAACAGCAAACTCGCAATTGTTGCCACTCCAAACACTGGATATCACTTTATTGAGTGGAGCAACGGAAGCACAAAAATCAAGGATACAATTCTTGTAGTGAGCGACACCGCTCTTG
>CALCFP010000548.1 GCA_937900725.1 uncultured Bacteroidota bacterium
ACATCAAGCTCTTCATCGAGTACGGAATGCTCACCGACGAGAAGTTCTACGACCGCGCTGTTAAGTTCTATCTGTTTAAGAATATTGAAGATAAATACTTTACGCTCGAAGAATATGAAACTTTGGTCAAGACAAACCAAACCGACAAGAACGATACGAAGGTTTATCTGTACGCAACCGATAAGGATTCGCAATATTCGTACATCGAGAGCGCGAAGGCCAAGGGCTACGATGTGCTTCTGCTTGACGGACAACTTGATATGCATATGATTGGCAAACTCGAGCAGAAACTTGAGAAGACACGTTTCGCGCGTGTCGATGCCGACGTCATCAACCGCCTGATTCAGAAGGACGATGAGCCAGCAAGCAAGTTGGAGCAAGCCGATCGCGACAATCTTATCCAGGTGTTCAATTCAGTTACGCCAGACAAAGGCTACTTCATTGTCGAGTTTGAAGACTTGGGCGCCGAGGGCAAGCCTTTGATGATAACGCAAAACGAGTTTATGCGCCGTATGAAGGACACTGCCGCAATGAGCGGAATGAACTATTACGGCGATATGCCCGACAGTTTCAACCTTGTTGTAAACACGGCGCATCCGCTTGTGCAGAAGGTGCTCGATGCCGAAAAGGCAGGCGTAGGCTCGCAGTTGGCCGAGTTTGATGCCCAGATTGAACCGCTAAGCAAACAGAAATCTGACCTTGAGGCTCAAAAGAAGGACAAGAAGGAAGAGGAGATCCCGCAGTCGCTGAAGGACCAGATTGCCGACGTCGAAAAGCAAATCAACACATTGCGCGACCAAAAAGACGCCAAGTTGCGCGAGTTCGGCAAGGCAACGCCACTTGTAAAGCAGTTGGTCGATTTGGCTTTGCTTGCAAACAATATGCTCAAGGGCGAAGACTTGAACGTATTCGTAAACCGTAGCGTCGAATTGCTTCAGAAATAAATCGTTCGGATTTATTCCGATATCACAGCGCCACTCCAAATGCTTGGAGTGGCGTTTTTGTTTTATGCAAAATCGGACGTTGAATGTGGGTGATTTTCAAAAAGTGTAATTTTTCAGTATGTGAAAACTTCAAAAAGTGTAATTTTTGCTGTATTAAAAATTCGAAAAAGTGTAATTTTGAGATGTTTGAAAACTTAAAAAAGTGTAATTTTGCTTGCGAAAAATTTTAATAAAAGTGTAATTATAATATGCTTTACAGAAAAATAAGTGCTGATATTGAGTTGTTTCTGCGTTCAAGTAGCGACAAGATATTAGTGGTTGAAGGTGCAAGGCAGATTGGCAAGTCGTATATCATTCGGGAAGTAGGCAAGCGACTCTTCAAAAACTTTGTAGAGGTGAATTTTGTCAAAGATGATGAGACGAAAGGCCTGTTTCGCGACATACATGATTTGAGCGAGTTCTATATGGCCCTGAGTATGGTGGCAGGCGGAAAGTTGGGCGACAAGTCTGATACGCTTGTTTTTCTTGACGAAATACAGCACTATCCACAATATTTGACTATGCTGAAATTTTTCCGCGAAGAGGGAAAGTTCACTTACATTGCCAGTGGAAGTCTGCTTGGCATCGCGTTACACAATACGACATCGATACCTATCGGGAGCATAATTCGCATGCAAATGAACCAGTTGGACTTTGAGGAATGGTTGATTGCGGAGGGTTGGGGCGAAGACGCTCTCAACCATGTTCGTGATTGCTACAAACGTAAAGTCTCGCTTACGGAGGCACAGCACAATAATCTATTGAGTGAGTTCAAGAAATATCTGTTGGTCGGTGGGTTGCCTGACGCAGTCAACACATATATTGATACTCACAACATCGTAAAGGTGCGGAAGGTTCATGATTCCATTCGCAACTTGTATAAGGAAGATGCCACAAAGTATGAAAACGAGTCGAGCAAGAAACTATTGGTCAGTCGTATCTACGATATGATAGTGTCTCAAATGGAGAACAAGAAAAAACGCATTGTGGCGAAAGACATACGTGACAAGAAAGGAGATAGGTTCGAATGGTTTGCTGAAGAGTTTGAATATCTCATATCTTCAGGCATATCTCTCGATGTGCACGCCATATCTAATCCCAAATACCCACTCTCGGAGTCGGTACACAAGAACTTGCTGAAACTGTATTTGAACGATGTGGGCTTGCTTACAGGACGATTGTACGGAAGCAACATTGCACCAGTTATGAAAGATGAGTTGAGCGTAAACTTGGGTTCGGTATACGAGAGTGTAGTGGCACAGGAACTGAAGGCTCACGGACACGAACTATTCTATTACGATAATGCGACAAAAGGCGAAGTTGACTATTTGATAAACAATGTGTCAGATACGACACTCCTTCCTGTTGAAGTGAAATCGGGCAAGGACTATGCAAGGCATCGGGCTTTGGACCGCTTTCTTGAAAATGAGGAGTATGGCATTCCTACAGCCATTGTCCTTGATAACGATAGGGAAGTGCGTACTGTGGGTAAGGTTATCTATATGCCAATATACTATGTTATGTGTATCGACCAAACTGAACCGTCGGAAGAAAACTGCATTTTTTGAGTTGCAACTGCACATTTCAAAAATCACTAATGATGTTTTTTTGCAATGATGTCAGTTCTTTAGATAACTCGTAGCGGTCGGATGTGCTTCAGAAGTAATTGCTAGTAATTCGTTATATGAAATGGTGTGCTTCAGGTATCTTATGGAGCACACCTTTTTTTTATGGTTCGGTCAGCGTGATTTTGAACAAATAAACCGATAAGCAGGCATTATCAATTCTCAATAGTAATCCTTATCTTTACAGAGCCAAAAATGTAATATTATGACGGCGTTGGATTTGTTGTCGGATGTAGTCCCAGTTATCAAAAAAGGCGATTCGGGTACAATGGCCCTTGAATGGATGGATGAGTTCAAGGTGTCGCATTTGCCTATTGTCGTTGATGACGAGTATATCGGCCTTGTGTCAGAAGCCGAGATATACGATATGCCCGATACCGACGCATCTGTTGTTGAACAGCAACGTGTCTTTGCCCGTCCGTTTGTGCGCGTCAGCCAGCATATACTTGAGATTCTTGATGTTTTTGGCGAAAACCGCATATCCGTGATTCCTGTGCTCGACGCCAGCGACAAGTTTGTCGGGTCCATAACATTGTCCGACCTTTCGGCGCAGTTGCCACAATTGGCATCGTCGGTCAACCGTGGCGCAATCATTGTCTTGGACATCAATGTGCGCGATTACTCGTTGAGCCAGATTGCCCAGATTGTCGAAGGAAACGACGCAAAAATCGTCAGCCTTTATGTCCACGAGCATACTCAGCCAGACCGCATCTATGTCACAATCAAACTCAACCGAACCGATGTGTCGCCTGTAATTCAGACTTTTGAGCGTTACAACTACGATATTGTGCAAGTATTCTCAAGTGACAAGGAGCGCGATACAATGCTAGAAGACCGCTACAATTTGTTTATGAAATATTTGAACGTTTAGGTGAATCGCATAACCTTGATATTCATTTGTTTGTCGGCAATGACAGCCTGCTTGTCAAATGTGTCGTTGGCGCAAGACAGCGCCGATTCGGCATTTGTCATCAGCGACATTCTCATAGCAGGAAACCGCACCACAAAAGATTTCATCGTGCAACGCGAATTGCTGTTTGCCAAGGGCGACACATTGTCGGCAAGTCAGGCCGATGCTGTCTTGTCAAGGTCCAAGGAGAATCTGATTAATACATCGTTATTTAACTATGTGACAATCAATTTGATTGATGTCGGCGAGAGCGAGAAACAGGTTCTTGTCTTGCTCGAAGAACGTTGGTATTGGTGGCCATATATCATTTTTGAACAGGCCGACCGCAATTTGAGCGCGTTCTTCAACGACGGCGAGTGGTCGCGCATAAACTACGGACTTATGCTCGTCAAGAAAAACTTCCGCGGGCGCAACGAGACGCTCAAGGTGAAGTTCCGATTCGGATACAAGCAACAATTCCAACTTTTCTACGACATTCCTAATCTTACTGCAAACAAAAAACACGGCATAGGCATTCAGTATTCTTGGTATAGGCAAAAGGAATTGCGCTATGCCACAGATAGTTGCAAGTTGCTTTATTACAAAAACGACAAAAAAAGCGTAATCAAGAATCAGGATTTGTACCTGTTTTACACCTATCGTCCTAAATTCGATGTAAGACATATTGTCACAGCAAGTTATGCACGTGCCCACGTGGCCGACACCATTATCACCCTTAATCCTGACTTTTTCGGTCGGCAGACATCGCGCACCCAGTACCTGACATTGTCATATACATTCGATTGGGACCGTCGCGACTACATCTATTATCCACTCAAAGGCCACAACCTGACATTCGAGATAGGAAAAATCGGACTCAATCTGCTTGATAATGAGTTGGACGGCTCGTGGTACACCAAACTTTCGGCATACAAATATTTCGATTTTGGAAATCGTTTTTATGCGGGTGTAGGCGGTTTGGCCAAATATTCGCCCGACAAGCCCCAGCCATACTATACCGAACAGGCTCTTGGCTATCTCGACTATTTGCGTGGTTTTGAGTATTATGTAATTGACGGACAACGTTTTGCTACAGGTCGTGCTTTCGCAAAATTTGCCATTCTGCCAATGCACATTTCAAAGATTGACAGTTGGTCGTGGGAAGAGTTCAATAAGATTCATTACAGCATCTATGCCAACTTGTTTGTCGATGCGGGATATGTCCACGATGTCCGTGAAAATACGCACAACTATTTGTCTGATAAGTTGTTGATGAGTGTTGGAGCAGGTTTGGACTTCATCACTTACTACGATTTGGTGTTTCGCCTTGAGGGAACGTTGTCCAAACAGGGGCAAAGCGGTCTGTATGTGCACGTGCTGAAGGCCTTTTAGTTGAATGATATTTATGTAAATAACAATGAAACAGATAATTGCACTATCTATGCTGACAATGATGTTTGTCTCGTGCCATTCACAAGGTGTCACAAGCCCTACGCTCGAGCAGAAGGTTGCCCAGATGCTGATGTTTGGCTTCCGCGACACGGCCATAACCGCGCAAAGCGAGGTTTCGCAATGGTTGCGCGACTATCAGATTGGCGGAGTGATTCTGTTCGAGTACGATATGCCGTCAAAAAGCCGTCCACGAAACATCGTGTCTAAAGCGCAGGTTAAACGCTTGGGTGACAGTCTTCAGGCATTCTCGCCAACGTCGTTGCTTGTGGCAATAGACGAGGAGGGTGGCAACGTGTCGCGACTGAAAACCCGCTACGGTTTTGAGCCCACCGTTACGCCTAAATACCTTGGCTCGCTTGATAATGAGGATTCAACCCGTTTCTATGCCCGCAGGATTGCGCAGAATTGCCGAAAGTTGGGCATCAACGTCAATTTCGCGCCGTCGGTCGATGTCAATGTCAACCCTGATTGTCCGATAATCGGAAAATTGGGACGTTCGTTTTCGGCAGATGCCACTGTGGTTGCCCGTAACGCGCGTTGGTTTGCCGACGAGCACGCCCGACAAGGTGTGCTCTGCGCCATAAAACACTTTCCAGGACACGGAAGTTCGGTGAGTGACACGCATTTAGGCATTGCCGATGTGACCGATACGTGGACAGACAGCGAGTTGGCGCCATATAAGTCATTGCTTCAGGATACTCTGCAAATCGCGGTTATGAGTTCTCATATTTTCAACCGCAAAATCGACAGCGTTTATCCCGCAACACTCTCGCAATCAATAATGTCGATGTTGCGTAACGATTTGGGATACAATGGCATAATCTTTTCCGACGATATGATGATGAATGCCATAAGCAAGTATTACGGATTGGAAGAGTCGATTTGCTTGGCAATAAACGCAGGCATCGATGTACTTGTCTTTTCAAATAATATTGATGTCTATAATCCTAATATTGTGAAAGATGCTGTCGATATTATTGTCCGTTCTGTAAAGAGCGGAAAGATTTCGGAAGAGCGCATCAATCAATCATTTAAGCGTATAATGAATTGTAAGTCACGCATTTGCCGATAATAAATGTTATAGTCGATAAAATGCTTTTCAGTAAAACAAAAAACGGAATGTCATTTGACGACATTCCGTCTTGTTTGTTGCGACAATTGTTTGTCACCTATTCGAAGATGCCCTGACAATCAGGGTCGCAGGTACAATCACTTCCTTGCTTTCGCTAAAGTCGGGCTTGCCCTGTATTTGGTCAAAGAGCAGTTTCGCGGCCAGCACGCCAATCTTCATCGGGTTTTGGTCAAGGGTGCTCAATGTCGGCTCAATGTAACTTGAACGGCGACTGTTCGAGAATCCCACGATTGCCACATCTTCAGGTATCTTTAGCCCGATTTCCTTTATGGCGTAAAGTGCGCCAATTGCCACTTCGTCGTTGATTCCGAATATTGCGTCGGGTGGATTCTTCATCTCGAACAGTTTGATGACGGCTTCGCGTGCATCGTCAACGGTCAGGTTGCAACGGACAATCATTCGGTTGTCGATAGGAAGCCCGTGGTTTGTGAGAGCGGCGCGGTAGCCACGGAAACGGTTACGGCCTATCAGCATATGTTCAGGGCCAGTAATCAGTGCTACCCGTTTTGCTCCACGTTCAATCAGGTGCGAAACGGCCATATATGCGGCATCGGCATCGTTAGCCACAACCTTCGGGACGTTTATCTCTTTCGATGTTCGGTCGAACAGAACCAACGGCACGTTGTTTTCTTCAATACGGTGAATGTGCTGAAACTCGTCAGTGGCTTTCGATAGTGAAACTATCATTCCGTCGACGCGGTGGTCAAGAAAACCGTAAACGTTCTGCATCTCCTTTATCATATCTTCGTTCGACGAACTGACAAAAACCTGATATCCAAGTTCGTTCGCCACTTGCTCGATGCCTTGGACAACTGTCGCGTAGAAGAAACTTACTATTTGCGGAACAACTACGCCTATTGAATACGATTTGCGAGTCTTCAGGGCCACAGCCATAGTGTTTGGCCTGTAGTTCATCTTCGATGCGGTTTCGCGCACAAGGTTTTTGGTCTCGTCCGAAATTTCAGGCTTGTCCTGCAATGCGCGTGATACGGTAGAAACCGATACCCCGATGGCTTTTGCTATATCCTTTATTGTTGCTGCCTTTTTCATATTTTGTTTATTGTTTATTACATATTGATATTAAAGTTGGCTATTGTCGAACGATAACGGCAACAGGTTGCTGATGCTTCCTACAATATTGGTGTAATTTTTTCCGACCATCATCACCTTGATGTTTTCCTTGTTGTTGGCTTCTTCTTCGAGCAAGGCCTGGCGGCATATTCCGCAAGGTGTTATTGGTGTGTCGAGCAGTCCGCCACAGTTGAACGCGGCAATGGCAATGCAGTTTACTTTAGCATTGGGATATTTTGATTTTGCATAGTGCAGAGCCGTACGTTCAGCGCAGCATCCGCACGGGTATGATGCGTTTTCCTGATTGTTGCCTTCGATTGTCTCGCCGTTGTCGAGCATCAGGCACGCTCCAACTTTGAAATTTGAGTATGGCGCGTATGCACGCATTGCTGCATCTTTTGCTTTTTCAATCAATGTTTGTTCCGTTGCTGATAGTTCGGCAATGTCAGTAGCCATTTGAACTTCAATGTTTATTAGCCGTGTCTTCATTGTTTAGTGCGGTTTATGTCAAAAATCTGCTAATTAAGCGGTGTTGAAACAGGCCTTTTAGCAGTTTTTCAATATTTCAGTCAAAAAGTCGTAAAACATTTTTACGGTATTTATTTCAATTCGTTCGCTTGGCGAGTGTACTCCGCGTAGGGTTGGCCCGATTGAAATCATATCCATTTCAGGTATTTTGTCGAGGAACAGCCCGCATTCCAGTCCT
>CALCFP010000549.1 GCA_937900725.1 uncultured Bacteroidota bacterium
CAACAAAAAGTTCACTTATTCGCCTTTTTGTCTTGTAATAGCAGTGACAGTGGCAGTTATAGTGGTCAGGAGGCTGGCAACAGATATCCAAAAGGCAGGAGTAAGGGCAGAGTTTCCACTTGCAGTGCTCTGGCGGGCACTCGTCTTGTTCGGCTCAACATAGATGACATCGTTCTGCTGCACATAATAGGCTGGAGACTTAAGCAATGCATCCATGTCACGCAAGTCGACACGATATGTCTTGACTGACCCATCCGATTCGAGACGTGTCACGATGACATTGTCACGACGTCCAGTGATTTTCAGATCCTTTGCCATGCTCAATGCTTCCAGCAACGTAAGATGATCTTTGTCGAAGCTGTAACGGCCTGGAGAAACCACATCACCAATGACTGAGAAGGTCAAATTACCATATTCGATTATTACGACAGCATCTTTGAGCAGATTTTCATTGACCAACCTGTTTCTTATTGTATCAGCGATAGCCATGCGCGTCAATCCACTTACAGGAATATCGCCCAAGACAGGAAAATTTATATTTCCATCTGAATTTACAGTGTAATATGCAGTTTGAGCATTACCTGCACGGTAGCCTTCTCCACCGACATACCTATATGCAACGGAAAGATTAAACACGTTTGCCATCTCTGGAATATCGGTATTGACAACTATTGAGAGTTTGTCACCAGGACGAATCAAGATGTCCTGCGGTATTTCCATCACATACGTAGTATCACTTGTCGGAACATTCTGCATATATACAACTTTCCTCTCAATCTGACAAGCAGTCAGCATCAACACAGCGACAAAGCCTGCAATGATTCTTGTAAATTTCATAATCTTCCATCAACTATATTTCTATCAATATTACCTTTCACATCAAAGATGACATGATTGTCTTTCAAAAGGTTCAAGACATTCAAATCTTTAAACTCCTTATGAGCAACGGCAGCTATGCAGACGTCGAATTTGTCGTCTGGACGCTTGTCTGTTATTGAGATGCCATACTCACGCTCGACAATGGCAGGATTTGCCCATGGGTCAAACACAGTAATGTCGAGGTTATATTCCTTCAGTGTCTTGTAAATATCAATAACCTTTGTGTTACGGACATCTGGGCAATTTTCCTTGAAAGTAAAGCCAAGTATCAGTATTTTGGAATCAGACACCTGTATTCCTTTCTTGATCATGTGTTTTATTGTTTGGGTTGCAACATATTCACCCATACCGTCATTCATTCTGCGGCCAGCAAGAATGATTTCAGGATTATATCCATAAGTCTGCGCACATTGGGCAAGATAATAAGGGTCAACGCCTATGCAATGTCCACCAACGAGGCCTGGTCTAAAAGGCAAGAAATTCCACTTTGTGCCAGCAGCCTCAAGAACGTCAAGAGTATCAATACCCATACGGTTGAATATCTTCGACAATTCATTGACAAAGGCTATATTGATGTCACGCTGAGAATTTTCAATGACCTTGGCTGCCTCGGCAACCTTGATTGAAGAAGCCTGATGAGTGCCAGCCAAAACAACCGAAGAATAAACATCGTCAATATATTTAGCAATTTCAGGTGTCGAACCAGAAGTTATTTTCTTGGTATTCACTACTGTATGTTGCTTATCTCCAGGATTTATGCGTTCTGGAGAGTAACCAGCAAAGAAATCCACATTGAACTTCAACCCAGAAACTTTCTCAATGACAGGAATACACTCATTTTCAGTAACTCCTGGATAGACGGTAGATTCATACACAACGACATCACCTCGACTGATGATTTTTCCCACAGTGGTACTTGCTCCATATAACGGAGCAAGGTCTGGATTATTGTGCTTATCAACAGGCGTAGGAACAGCAACCACATAAAAGTTGCAATCTCTAATATCGTCAACATTTGTCGTACATTTGAAACCATGATTATTTATTGCATCCTGAAGAAAATCGTCGCTCACTTCAAGAGTAGCATCATGTCCCGACATCAAAGTCTCACACAGTGACTTGTTTGTATCAAAACCGACTGTTGGATATTTGGTAGAAAAAAGCCTTGCCAGAGGAAGCCCTACATAGCCCAATCCGATCACACAAATTTTTGTATCCTTCATAACATGTATTTATTAACTTATTATGATATTGCACTCATTAAATATGATATACACCATCGAGTGGAAAAATATTACAGCAATCAAGGATAATTTTATTATTAATCCCACTCCAATTCTGCTTGATATGGTCATGTTTAACCATAATTACTACCATATCAACATCATTGATAAACGCATCAAAATCATGATATTGGTTTTTCACAATGTCTTTTTGTACCATTGGATCGTAAACTTTCAATGGCGAAGCCAGATGCCGCTGTTGGCAATTTAACAACTGCAAAGTAGGACTATCGCGTACATCATCAACATTTTCCTTATAAGTCAGGCCATAGAGACCTACTCTGTTACAATCCGTCATTCCTTCACTCTGCATAATCTCGTATATGCGATTAAGGACGAAAGCAGGCTGAGACTCATTTGTCTTCATACTCACATCAATCAGTTTAGCCAACCCTGGGAAATCGCCTACCAAGAACCAAGGATCAACAGAGATACAATGACCTCCAACTCCTGGGCCAGGCTGGAGAATATTGACCCGAGGGTGTTTATTGCATATCCTGATTATCTCATAAACGTCCATATTGTCATGACGACATATACGGGACAATTCATTTGCAAAAGCGATATTGACAGCCCTATATGTATTTTCGACGACCTTAGTCATCTCAGCAGTACGTATGTCAGTAACAATTATTTCACCTTGACAAAAAGAAGAATAGTATTTCTTCACCTCCTCACCAATAGTTCTATTGTCTGCGCCTATAGTACGATTGTTATTAAACAGTTCATACACCATATCGCCAGGTATAATGCGTTCAGGAGCATGAACCAAATGGATATCCTCACCCACTCTAAATCCACATTGTTCGACAATTGGACGGACACACTTATCCATAGTCCCTGGACTAACGGTTGATTCTACAACAATTATTGAACCCTTTAGACAAACCTTCAACACTTCTTTAATGGCAGCGACCACATAACATGCATCAATACATTTTGAAAAATTGTCATAAGGTGTAGGAACAGATATAACATACATATTTGTTCTTTGGTAATCGGTGGAAAATTTGATTCCTGATTTCACTGCATTACGAAACAATTCATCCAAACCATTTTCTTTAAAAGTGGTCCTTCCTGAATTAAGAGTTTCCACAAGTTCGGTATTACAATCAGTACCTACCACTTCATTTCCATGACTTGCCAACATTAAAGCTGTTGGCAAACCTATATAACCCAATCCTATAACATTTACCATATTATTCAATATTCTTTATTACATACTCAATTACATTTTTTCCTGCAAGTGTATCGGCTATTCGCTTGCAAGCCTTACCATCACCATACGGATTGACAGCATGTGCCATTTTATGATAATATAACTTATCTTCTAGAAGGCGTCCAACCTCTGAAACAATCAATTTATGATTTGTTCCCACCAATTTCACTGTGCCAGCAGAGAGAGCCTCTGGACGTTCAGTTGTGTTGCGCATCACCAGAACAGGTTTTCCTAAGCCAGGAGCTTCTTCCTGAATACCGCCTGAATCAGTTAGCACAATATATGATTTCTCCATCAGGTATACAAACTCAATATATTGCAACGGTTCAATTAAAAAGAAATTCTCGTAAGACTGAAGATTTTCTCCAAAAACCTGATGTACAAAATTGCGCACATTTGGATTAAGATGCATCGGATAAACAAAATCAACATCTGAATACTTAAAAGACAAGTCCTTCATGGCAGTCAGCATACTTATGAAACCATCACCAAAGTTCTCCCGTCTATGGCCTGTAATGAGAACAAGTTTTTTGCCATTTGACAAACGATTTATATCGTAGCCTATCGTTTTCAACAGTTCAATTTGTTTATTTTCAAGTTCCTTATCATTCTTGAGTTTGTCAACCACAATATGGAGAGCATCGATAACAGTATTTCCTGTCACGGTTATTGTTGAGGCATCAACATGTTCATGAAGTAAATTATCCTTACCCAGTGTTGTTGGAACAAAGTTAAATTTAGTAATTCTAGAAGTAAGTTGTCTATTTATTTCTTCAGGCCAAGGGCTAAGAATATTATATGTACGCAATCCTGCCTCTACAT
>CALCFP010000550.1 GCA_937900725.1 uncultured Bacteroidota bacterium
CACCAAGAGCGGAACATATCAACTTACCAGTTTCGACCTTACGAACCACTATCCTGAAGATGTGCTCTTGATTGAAAAATACGTGCCAGGCAAGATTTTCACCGCCGTATTTTGGGATGCCGAACAACAATTCTACTATATCAAGCGTTTTGAAATTGCTGATTCAAAGAAGATTGAACCATTCATTTCAGCCGAGGACGGCTCAAAACTTGTGTTGCTCACAAGCCAGCGTTGGCCTCAAGTGCGCATAATATTTGGAGGCAAGCACGCAGAGCGTCCTGCCGAGGATATCAATGTGGATGAGTTTATCGGTGTCAAGGGCTTTTCGGCAAAAGGCAAGCGCCTGACTACATTCGAGGTTAAAGAAATTGTTGAAATAGAGCCGATAAAGGAAGAAGAACCAGAACCGATTGAAGAAGATATGATTGCCGATGAAGGTCCTGATTTCTCCGATAATAATGATTCGGATGTCCGTCCGCCAGAGACGCCAGGCGAGCAGATGAGCCTATTCTAAAAGGTTGACTATGAGTAAAATCTCTACACGATTCTATAACGACCAGGAAGTGCGTGCCATTTGGAACGATGAAAAATCCGAGTGGTTCTTCTCTGTGCTCGACGTTGTGGGAGTGCTTAATAATCAGACCGATTACGAAAAAAACAGGAACTATTGGAAGTATCTGAAGGCTAAATTGAAGAAGGAAGGAAGTCAGTTGGTTAGTGTCACTACCCAACTGAAACTTTTGGCTTCCGATGGGAAACGATATAATACAGATGTTATTGATTTTAATGGAGTTGTAGAACTTGCAAAGTCTTTTCCAAACAACAAGGCCAATCAGTTCCTTGACTGGTTTTCATATAGCGATGACACCATCGACGGCAAAAGTCGCAAGAAGGCCTACACGCTATTCGAGAGCGAGTTTATTGACAATATCGAGGTGGGCACAGTGAAAGGCTTGCAACAGATTCATTCATACCTGTTTGGTGGCTTGTACGATTTTGCAGGCAAAATTCGAACAAAGACAATTTCCAAAGGCGGATTTACATTCTGTCTTGCCCAATATCTTGAACAAACGCTAATGGACATCGAGCGTATGCCCGAAAACACTTTCGAGCAGATTGCCGACAAATATGTCGAGATGAACGTGGCTCATCCATTTATGGAGGGAAACGGCCGCAGCACACGCATTTGGCTCGATTTGATTCTGAAAAAGAACCTGAAAAAATGCATCGATTGGAGCAGGATAGGCAAGTACGATTATCTGCACGCAATGGAAATCAGTCCTGCAAATAGCGCGCCAATAAAGTCGTTGCTGAAGACTGCCCTGACCGAAAAAATCGATGACCGCGAAATATTTTTGAAAGGCATTGATTATTCATATTATTACGAAGAAATTTGACGCATTGAAATCGCCAAGTCGCGATACATAAATTATACAAGAAATGCTGATTTATCTGATTGGTTATATGGGCGCTGGCAAAACCACTTACGGCAAGCGCCTGGCACACGACATCAACTACAAGTTCATCGACCTTGACCAAAAAATCGAAGCCGATTTCGGAAAAACCATTTCCGAGATTTTTGCAGAGAAGGGCGAAGATGCTTTCCGCCAGATTGAGCGTGATGCAATGATGCAGACATTTGGCCTCGAAAACACCATTGTGGCCACGGGTGGAGGAACACCGTGCTTCTTCGACAATATGGAACAACTCAACGCACACGGCGCCACATTGTACATCGAATTGTCGCCCAAAAGCCTGGTGTGGAATCTTCTCAACTCACATAAAGACAGGCCATTGTTGCACAATAAGACCTATGAGGAACTTGTCGCATACGTCGAGTCGACATTGCAGAAGCGCCTGCCATTCTACACACAGGCCAAGTATGTGGTTGACGGCATCGGCATTACATCGCAGAAAATGATTGACGCGCTCAAAGACTGCAAGTTATGAATCGTAGTGTGATAATAGTAGCAGGCGGTTCGGGAAGCCGTATGGGAACCAATGTTCCAAAGCAGTTTTTGCTTTTGGGCGGACGCCCGATACTGATGCGCACAATTGAGGCATTCTACAATTTCGACAGCGCTATGAACATTGTCGTTGTGTTGCCTGCCGACCAGCACGATTATTGGCAGGATTTGTGCCGACAGTATTCGTTCACAAAAATTCCGTACCAACTTGCCGAGGGCGGTGCAACGCGCTTTCATTCAACATTGAACGGCTTGTCGAAAGTTCCTGCCGACGGTGTTGTGGCGGTACACGACGGGGTTCGCCCTTTGGTGTCGGCCGGTACGCTGAAAAGGCGCTTTGATGCAGTGCCGTCAAATTTGGCTGTCATTCCCGCCGTGCCAATCAACGAGTCGGTCCGCCAACTGAATGCCGACGGAGGCAATCAGGCTGTCAGTCGCGACAGATATAGATTGGTTCAGACTCCGCAAGTGTTTGATGCACAGACGTTGCACAAGGCATTCGCCCAACCATACGACGAACTCTTCACCGACGATGCATCGGTTGTGGAGCGAATGGGAGTGAAGGTCGCCATTGTAGAAGGCAACTTTGAAAATATCAAGATTACCCGCCCAATTGATTTGGTATTTGCGGAAGCGTTGATTGGCAAGTAACAGACAGTTTACTATTTGTCGGTGTTTGTAATGATGTTGTCAATCAGCCCATTGCAGGCATCGTCCAGCAGGTCGAGCACAAGTTCAAAACCGTCGGCACCGCCATAGTACGGGTCTGGAACAGAGTCGGCATCATAGTTGAGGCAGTAGTCGGTCATCTTGCTAATCTTCAATACAGATTCTTGAGTAGGGGCAATGCTTGTCAGCCTTGCAATGTTATCGTTGTCCATCCCTATAATCATATCGAAATGTCGGAAGTCGGCATCCTTTATCTTGCGTGCGATGCTTGTGATGTTGATGCCACGAGCCGATGCGTGTTGGCGCATACGAGGGTCGGCCTGTTCGCCTTCGTGGTAACTGATAAGTCCCGCCGAGTCAATCTCAAACTTGTCTTCGAGCCCGCGCTTTGCGACAATGTCTTTCATAACGGCCTCAGCACAAGCCGAACGGCAGATGTTGCCAAGGCAGACGAAAAGTATTTTTGTCTTGTCCATTGTGTTCCGTTTTTTCTGTGCGCATAATTACAAAAAAATATTTAGCGGTGTCCGCTTATGCGTCTGCGGAATGGCAAATCGGCGGTTTGAAAATGTTTATAATCGTCAGAATTAATATAAATCCCCAAAATCCTAAATCCTACATCCAAAATCCAAAATCCTACATCCAAAATCCAAAATCCTACATCCAAAATCCTAAATTCTACATCCTAAATCCTAAATTCTAAATAAAAACGTTTACATTTGCGCCGCATTTGCCGGTATGGCTCAGTTGGTAGAGCAACGCATTCGTAATGCGTGGGTCCCCGGTTCGAGTCCGGGTACCGGCTCAAAAGGTCAGTCCTTTCCGATTGGCCTTTTTTGTCTTTTATGAAATAAGCAGTGTTTTTTTCAGTTCGATT
>CALCFP010000551.1 GCA_937900725.1 uncultured Bacteroidota bacterium
CGAATTAGGGCGCTAGCCGGTTGCGAATATGAAATCAACAGTTCGCTGAACGCCAATCTTGGGTTCGGATACCAAAGCACCCGACGCCCAACGAAAAAACCGAAAGACACCTTCATGCTCTCAGTTGGATTCAGTTACACATTCTAAAGGACAGACACATGTAAACATAAAGACGGATGCGAATTCATATTCGTTTCCGTCTTTTTTTTAACCGACAAACAAGCATGCCATCAAAGCCGTTGGAAAAAATCAAACATTACAGTTTTTTTTCAAAAAAAAACCTTCAAATGGCAGTTATGCCGTTTATTTATATAATTTTGGAAATGTGTGCAAAAAGTTCGTATCTTCACACACAAAATAATGAAGTATAAAAGCATTAGCGTATGAAACTTACATACAAGGTGTTAGCACTTTTTCTTGCTTGCTTGGCAGTTGCCTGTACAAGAGATAACAAGAAATCCGAAAGCCAACAAATCAAGAATGTACTGACTATAGACAGCAATGAATGCGAAGCAACAGTAAAAAAAATATTCTTCAACCTGCCATCACCTGTTGAAATCACTCAGACCCTTCTAAAAACCGAAGAGCCATTCAACAGCGAACTGCTCAATTCGTCAGACAACCTTGAAAAATATAATACTTCGAGCCGCTTGGCACTCAATTTCGGCATTTACGGCGCCGACCTTTGCTACTGCCGCATATATGACCAACTGCAAGAAGCCATCAATTACCTGTCAGTAATAAAGAAAGTTACTGAAAAACTTCAGATTCCTGAAGAGGAAGGTTCAGAAACAATTAACAGAATTGAACAAAGCCTAGAAAATCGCGACTCAATATTCTTCATCATTTCAGACACTTACGCAAAAGCCGATAGTTATCTGAAAGAAAACGAACGCGACATGACCGCATCGCTCATATTAGTAGGCGCCTGGGTTGAAGGCATGTACTTTGCAACCACACTTGCAACAGAGCCAAACGCAAAACAAGACATCATCAACAACATTGTCGACCAGAAATACACCGTATCGAATCTGGTGAACCTTCTCAACACTTACAGCGAGACACCTGAAGTTGCATCATTTATGGAAAACTTCAACAAAATTCAATCCATATACGACGGCATCGATGTCAAATATGACAAGTCAGTTGTCGTAAACACCGACCAGGACGAACACGTAACCACAATTGACGCACCTGTGACTGTAAATATCACAAACAGCCAACTTCAGGAAATAACGACTCTGGTCGCTGAAATAAGGGATAACATTATCGACTAATAAATAAACACCACACCACGACAAAACAATACTGTTATGAAAAGGATATTTAGGATTTTAGCAATGGCAACTGTTTGTATGATGATTCAGTCAAACGTTCAGGCACAATGCAAAACTTTTATCAAAAACGAGTGCAAGCCAAAACTTGACCCATACATCTACAATGGACAGTTGAACAGCGCAGTGCTGAATCAAGGCGACATTGCAGAACTGATGCTGACATTCTACAGCAACCAAGACTACCGCATAGTGGTTTGCAATGACAACCTTGGCGATGTCACTTTCCGTCTGCTCGACATAGAAGGCAAGGAACTTTTTACTAATGCCGACCACGGATACACCGACACATGGGATTTCTCGACTAACTCGACCCAATTGCTCACCGTTGAAGTCAGCGTTCCGGAAAACACTACAAACGACGAGACAAAAAGCGGCTGCGTGTCAATTTTGGTAGGCTTCAAGGAAAAATAAAAGGCACCGAATAGTTTTCCTTGACGGAAAATTTCAGTTTCTCGATAAAAAAGAATATATTTGTATATCGAAAGAGTTCCGCAGTAATGCGGAATTCTTTTTGTTTTATAATCACTTAATAAAAAATTATTATGGACAAGATTTCCTACATCACAAGCGAAGGTCTTAAAAAACTTGTTGCTGAAGTGGAACACCTCAAATCGGTAGAAAGACCTCGAATATCACAGGCCATTGCTGAAGCAAGGGATAAAGGTGATTTGTCAGAAAATGCAGAATACGACGCCGCTAAGGAGGCACAAGGACTATTGGAACTTAAAATCTCGCAACTTGAGGCTAAAATATTGAGTTCACGTGTCATTGACGAGTCAAAACTCGACTTCAGCAAAGTGCAGATTCTTTCAAAAGTGAAAATCAAGAACGTTGCCAACGGCGCAACAATGGCATATAGCATTGTCTCTGAAACAGAAGCCAATCTGAAGGAATTCAAGATTTCGGTCAACACGCCTATCGCTCAAGGACTTATGAACCACAAAGTTGGCGACATTGCCGAAGTGAAAGTGCCAAACGGCATCATGAAATTCGAAATTCTTGAAATCGGACCTATAGCATAAACCATGGCATCAATATTCACTAAAATCGTAAACGGCGAGATTCCGTGCTACAAGATTGCTGAAGACA
The DNA here is from genome assembly GCA_937900725.1 of uncultured Bacteroidota bacterium. Lineage (GTDB taxonomy): Bacteria > Bacteroidota > Bacteroidia > Bacteroidales > SZUA-534 > RUG13583. The sequence continues at coordinate 2,427 of CALCFP010000551.1, forward strand.
AGGACTACTTCGCTTTTCTTGACATCAATCCTGTACAAAAAGGACACGTGCTGGTGATACCAAAGCAGGAAGTTGACTACATCTTCGACCTTGAACCTGACACGCTTGGCGGACTGCACATGTTTGCTCAACGCGTGGCAAAAGCAATCAAGAAAGCCATTCCCTGCAAGAAAGTCGCCGTTGTGGTGCTCGGGCTTGAAGTCCCACATGCCCACATCCACCTGATTCCGATGAACAGCGAAAGCGATGTACGCTTCACCAACAAGATGGAACTGACTCAAGACGAATTCAAGGCTATCGCTGAAAAAATCAGCAAAGAATTTGTATAGATTTCCAATAGATAATCAAAAAGATAGGCTGCCGTTATTGGCAGCCTATCTTTTTATACATAACAATGCAAAAATGTGATTCTGCTATCGTTATCCTTTTGCAGGTAACAAATTATGAATTACATTTGACAAAAAACCAATCAATGGCTGACCTACAGACAATAAAAGCGCCCATACAGACTGAAATGGACAAGTTTCAGCCTTATTTCCGCAATTTTCTTAAAAGCAAGACACGCCTGCTCGACTTGCTGCTATTCTACCTTATTAAGCAAAAAGGCAAGCAGATAAGGCCAATGTTGGTTTTCCTCACAGCCAAACTGTACGGGAACGTGAACGAAAGTTCGTATCACGCTGCCACATTGATTGAACTGATGCACACGGCATCGCTTGTACACGATGACGTTGTCGATGAATCAGACAAGCGACGCGGTTTCTGGTCGATAAACGCCATATGGAAAAACAAGGTCGCAGTGCTGGTAGGCGACTATCTGCTCGCCAGAGGCCTGCTTCTTGCCGTGAACAAGAAAGAATACGGACAGTTGGAAATAGTATCAAGAGCTGTAGAGGAGATGAGCGAAGGTGAACTGCTGCAAATAGAAAAAGCCCGCCACCTCAACATCACTGAAGAGACCTACTACGAGGTAATAAAGAAAAAAACCGCAGCGCTGATGGTTGCCTGCACAACAGCAGGTGCCAGTTCGGTAAATGCCAGTGCCGAAGACATTGAACGGATGCGCAAATTGGGCGAATACATCGGCATCGCCTTCCAAATTCGAGACGACCTGTTCGACTATGAAATCAACGGCTCGTTTGGCAAGCCCGCCGGTAACGACCTGAAAGAGCGCAAGATAACCCTACCACTGATTTACGCATTGCAGAACTGCAAATCAGCCGAACGCAAGCAGATGATAAAACTGCTACGACTGAAAACCAAATCGGACGAAGTGATAAATCAACTTATGGATTTTGTCCGCAACTACGGCGGGCTTGAATATGCAAAAAAAATAATGGCCGATTTCGTGAACAAATCAAAGGCTGTTTTGTATGAAACACCAGACAATGAAGCCAGACAATCACTGCTTGACCTAATTGACTATACCATATCACGAAAAAAATGACCTATGAAGAAAGCCAGACAAAACAAAATCTACATTATTCTTGCCGTACTGATAATAGTCGTACTGGCCTCATATCTTATTGACTTCTTTGCAATAAAATTACTGTTGCTACTGCTGTTGGCCACAGGAGTCTATGTGCTTTACCTTATACAAAACAAACGCACTGAAAAGGCAATAAAAAGTTACGGAGAATTCTATCAGTTGAAAATCAACATGATACGCGGTTCTTTGGATCCCCATTTCCTATTTAACGCACTTAATACAGTGTCGTTCTCAATGCATAAAAACGACATCGAGACGGCCACATCGAACTTAAGTTCGATATCAAAATTCATGCGCACGTCATTTGGCGATTTTGAGAAATTCGGTCACGAACTCAACGAGGAAGTGGAATTCATAAAGAACTACCTGACGCTTGAAAAATTCCGTTTCAATGAACAGTTCAACTACACAATTAAGGTCATGCCATACGTAAACGACATGACAAAAGTGCCATGCTTCAGCATATTCTGCTTTGTCGAAAATGCCTTGAAGAAGGGTGTGCTGTCGCAGGAAAAGAGCGGGAACATTGCCATAAACATAGACGAAAGCCAGACCGACAGGGCACTGATTGTTCGCATTTCCGACGATGGCCTATACCGCAACCTCACCGATTCGGCAAGTTTCACTCATAACATAAACGTTGTCAACTCGCTGGTCAACAAGTTGAATGACCTCAACCGCGACCAGAAAATAGCCATTGCATACTCGGCCAATGGCAATGAAAACGGCGAACCAAGGGGTTGCATAGTGGAGATGAAGATTCCTTTGGAATACAACTACAACCTCACTCCTACTCAATCTTTATAACAGGCGACATAACCTGCCGTCCAATCCTGCACGACAGGCACTTGCGCTTCTTACAGTAGTTGTTGGACAACTGGATCAGAGCCTGGCTTTCCAATGCACATTTGGGCGAAATGCCAAATTCCGCCCACTGCGACAATATGTTGTTTTTTTCGGCAGGAACATCCTCTAGCCACGCCATTGCCCTGTCAACCAAGTCAGGCTTGCACACATTTTTTCCATAATGGAACATGAACGGGACAAACGCATTTATGACCAACAGATATAATGATGCCTTGCCCAAATTCTTGTCCCTGCGCACAGACTCTTTCCCAAATATGTAATGTGTGTGCCAATAATCTGAAACATCGGTCGAGAACAATTTGACCACGTCGTCAACATTCTCGCACTCAACCATCTTCGACAGCAATGCCGACGACTTGTGTATCAGTGAGGCGAATTGTGCAATGCGTATTGTTGGCATATTGACTGGTCGCATACGGGCAAATTTCCACATCTGCCCTGGTATCGGCTCCAAACTATATTTGAGTTTCAGATGCTTGTATTCACGCAAAAGCATAGCCGTATATTCGTCAGAAGGTTCTGATGGCAAAAGTCCAGCCTGGCCGAAAAGCAATGCCTCAACTTGTACAAGGCTGTCCTTGTGATGAGCGATGACATTCAACGGCAACGACTGCGCAAGCATGAGAAACGGCTGTGCATTAGTATTGAAGCCAAAAGATTGCGCTACTGTATAGTAAAACGACTCTTCCCAATTGTTCTTGGTCAACTGCAGATTAGTGGCAATGGCGTCCGTCTTGTCGCTGATGCGTTCAACGGCCAACGACTCGTACCACTGAATCATCACAAACGGATCGACCTTGTTGATGAACGACTGGCACGGAAGCCATTTTTCGGTCTGCATCAGAAAAAGATATCGTTTCAGCAGTTCGTCAGGACATTTTATCTCGGCGGTTGGTATGAGATTGCCGTGAGTGTCCTTGACAGGCATGTCGTTCTGTCCGACAACATGAAGGATGATGTTGTCGTAACGCTCGTCGGTTTGATGCCGATGCCTTGTCCAATCAGACGAACGCTGGTGAATTTCCACATTTCCCGCCCAAATGGTATTGCCAATTCGGATGCGGGCATTGAAAAAATCGGGTCCTTGGTCGTGATTGTGCTGACCCGGATTGATTACTTCTATGACCTCGCCAGTGTAGCACTCTGTGATTGGTGTCTGGCAAAGCCCGTTTTTCCAAAGGAAATGCAGGAAATCTTCGTTCATCAAATGTTGGTTTTGATTATGGAAAGGTAATTTATTGCATTATGATATCCAACAAAAAAGGGTCGGACTTGAGCCGACCCTTTGATATTTTACTTGTTGTCAGATACTGGCGGATAATCGACATTGAAATGCAGTCCGCGACTCTCCTTGCGTTCAATGGCCTGGCGTGTAACCAGATATCCGACATTTATCATATTGCGCAACTCGCAAATCTCCTTGTTTGCCTTCACACGCTTGAACAAGTCCTCGGTCTCTTCATAAAGCAGGTCGAGGCGGGTCCACGCACGTTTCAGGCGCAAGTTGCTACGCACGATGCCGACGTATGTGCTCATTATCTGACCCACTTCGCGAATGTCCTGGGCGATAAGCACATGCTCCTCATTGGTAAGCGTTCCCTCGTCGTTCCATTCTGGCACATTCTCGTTGAACGTATATTCGTCGATATGCTGAAGACTGTGCTTGGCAGCTGCATCGGCATATACCACAGCCTCAATCAACGAGTTCGATGCCAGACGGTTTCCGCCGTGCAGGCCTGTGCACGAACACTCGCCTACTGCATACAGGCGCTTTATGCTCGAACATGCGTTAAGATCGACTTTTATGCCACCGCACATATAGTGTGCACAAGGTGCAACAGGTATGTATTGCTTTGTGATGTCGATGCCGATGCTCAGGCATTTTGCGTATATGTTCGGGAAATGCTTTTTAGTCTCTTCAGGATTCTTGTGCGTGACATCAAGACAGACGTGGTCGAGTCCGTGAATCTTCATCTCCTTGTCGATGGCACGGGCCACAATGTCGCGTGGCGCAAGGCTCAAGCGCTCGTCGTATTTGTGCATGAACTCCTCGCCGTTGGGCAGGCGCAAGATGCCACCGTAGCCACGCATTGCTTCGGTGATAAGATATGCAGGATGCGTTTCGCCCGGATGGAACAGGGCCGTTGGGTGGAATTGCACGAACTCCATGTCCTGTACGGTTCCTTTGGCTCGATAGACCATTGCTATTCCGTCGCCCGTGGCAA
>CALCFP010000552.1 GCA_937900725.1 uncultured Bacteroidota bacterium
GATCGTGAGCGCCTCTTCGCCGCTGTTCGGCTGACTGACAATCAGGTTGTCGAGCATCGACCACTCGCCCTGATAAAAATATGTACCTCGGCCTTCCTTTTTTAGTGAATAACAGATGTTATGCAAGCGGCTATATTTAGTCAATTCACTGGCACCCAAAACCTCATAAACGCTCTCATCGGTAGGCTCGTCGTTCATATCGCCCATTATCAATATGTTACAATCATTATTCACTTTGTACAGCGAATCGGTCAGTTGGCGAAGCAAATCGGCACACTGAGCACGCTTTGACGCAGTTTCTTCCTTTCCGCCAACTCTTGAAGGCCAATGGTTTACAAAAATATGAAGTGTGTCTTTCCCCGACAAACCTTTTACGTACAAGATGTCGCGTGTACGCTTGTTGCTTGGTTTCAGCACCACGTTTATGGCTTTATGTTCCAGATATTTGAAGGTGGCAGGATTATACATTAAGGCGCAATCGATTCCGCGCGGGTCGGGACCATCTTCCAGGATACACTCATATCCAGCCTTTTTGACAGATTCCTGTGAAGCCAGATCGAGCAAGGCCTGCTTAGTCTCAACTTCAACAAGAGCGACAATGTCAGGCATATAATTTGGATTCAGCGAGTCTATTGCCATTGACAGGTGCCGCAACTTCTCAAAATAACGTTTTGAATTCCACTGCTTGTTGCCTGCTGGGGTGAACTCGACATCATTCTTGCCTTCTGTCCTGATGGTGTCAAAAAGATTCTCAACATTGTAACTCATTACAGTGAAGAACTTTTTTTGCGTCCATTTTTCGGGCTGGGCATTAGCCGATAGGCCAACAATAACAAAAAAAGCAGCAAAGAAACGTCTCATAGCATCAAATTCATATTGTTTTGCGAATGCAAAATTAGAAGATTTTAACGTGATTCCACAGATAATGAAGTTTGAAAATGACCAATAGCCAAGCATATAGACAATAATTGTGAATAAATGACAATTAAGTCGAATAAGTGTTTGCTTATTTAATTGCATTTGCCTTTTTTTGTAGATATAAATCAAACAAATATGAATTTGAGACTTATATGCGCTACAATGGGCTTGCTGATTAGTTTTGGTGCTACTGCGCAAGTAAAAGGTGGACACGATTCAAAACTTGCAAAATTGTATTCAGCAGGTAAATATGAAATTTGCATGTTCAAGGCCGAAGACATTTGCAATGACCCTGAAGGTGCACACGAAGCAGAACCGCATTTGTATGCCGCAATGTGCTACATAAAGTTGTACGAATCGCCAGACCCTGAAATAGCCGCCGACTACAAGGATGGCATGCGCCAAGCCATAAAATACACGCAGAAATTCATCAGGAAAGATGCAGAAGGCGAACTTTATTCACAAAACACAGACTTCATCGATATGATAAAAAAGCATATCAAGGATGAAATAAAAACAAACTTTGATAAGGAAAACTACACAAAAGCAGCCACGGCATCACGCAACTACGAGAAAATGGCGTTAAAGACCGATTATGCATTCCTTTACTATTCAGGCATAGTCAAGTGTTTGGCTAACAACAACGTACAAGGCGAACACGATATGGAGGAGGCTCGCGCGAAACTCGCTGACCAAATCATCAAAGGCTCTGTACCAATTGACCCAATCGTAAAAAGCCTGATGGTTGACGGATTCCTAAAATACACGCAAGTTCTTGTTGGTGAAAACCGCAAGAAAGACGCAGAATCTGTCATCACATTGGCAAACAAGTTGTTCCCCGACAACGGATACATCACCGTACAATACAATATGATTGTCGGAAACAAAAAATAAGAAACTAATCACAGCATATTTAAAAGCGGAGCCATAGGTTCCGTTATTTTGCAAAAAAACAGCGGCCTTCCATTGGGAGTGGAAGACCGCTTCATTGTGTGAATTTGCGGATTGGGAGTCCGCGTTAGCAACTATTACAAAAAAAACCTCATTATGAAAAAAACGTATTGTCCATCTATTTTGAACAATGCAAAGATATGCAGCCCACAAATGCCACATAGTTAAGACATAGTTAAAAACGGTTAACAAAAAGTTAAAGCATATAGAAATACACGAGTTCGGATTACCTTTGCATTGCCAACAGCAACAAAAATTGCAATGGCTTAATGGAATTTCTATAAATTGTTTGTAGTGATTTTGAAGTATTTGTCAGCCAAATTGATGATTTGAGCGAGGAAGCAGTGCGGGCACTGTGACCGAGTAAAAGTCAACAAGAAGGCGACAAAAATTCAAAAGCACACAAAAGATTGAAGAATAATC
>CALCFP010000553.1 GCA_937900725.1 uncultured Bacteroidota bacterium
GACAAGCGTCTCCTTGTTGGCAAGGGCGATGTTCTTTCCAGCCTCAATGGCCTTTATTGTCGATGAAAGCCCGACATAGCCAACCATTGCGGTAATAACAGTATCGATTTGGCTCATCTGAACCACGTCCTCAATGGCCTTTTCGCCAGTCCAAACCTTTATGTCGAGGTCAGAAAGGGCCTCCTTCACTTCCTGATACTTGCTCTCGTCGGCAATGACAACAGTGTTTGGCACGAATTCGCGCGCCTGCTCAATCAGTAGTTTAGAGTTGCGCCCAGCGGTGAGCACTTCAACGGTCAACTTGTCGCTGTGAGCGCGTGCCACGTCGAGCGACTGCGTGCCGATAGAGCCTGTTGAACCAAGTATGGCTATGTGTTTTGTCATTATTCTAGAAAATTATGTAGTCGGTAGGATTAAGCGGAGTGCCGTTTTGCCACAACTCAAAGTGCAGATGCGGGCCAGTGGTGTATTCGCCAGTGTTGCCAATGATTCCGAGAGGCTCTCCAGCGCGGACTCTGTCGCCTATCTTCTTCAGCAATATAGAATTGTGCTTATATTGCGACACTATGTTGTTGCGATGCTGAACAATGATTACGTAGCCAGCCTCAAGCGTCCATCCAGCCGATATTACAGTGCCGTCGAGGACGGAAAGCACGGGGTCGTTGGCGTTTGAGACAATGTCGATGCCGTAGTGGCCCGATTCGGGTGCGTAATGGTTTGTTATCTCGCCCTTCAGCGGACAGTAGAAGTGTATCTTGACGGTGCTCAGCATTGTCGGCAGTACGGTTTCATCCTCAACATAGCGGACGTTGAAACGGTCGTCCTCAATGCTTTGGTAAAGCGATGAGTCGAGTTTCAGCGGGTGCACGCTCTCGTTCGACTTTTTGATGGAATCCTTATCAACAAAGTGTGGATTGGTGTTTTTCCCTGTCAGAATGTTGTGGAGGTTTTCAATGAAGATATCCTTTTGGTACAATGCGTTTTCAATGGAATCAATCTTAATGTAGTTGTCGATGGCCATTCGCCTGTCGCTGGCGCTTGGGTAGCCAGGCACATACTCGCGCAACGGGGTGAACGTGACAAGCACGATGCCGATGCCAATCAGCAGTATTCCCAAAAAGCCGATTGTCGCAATCAGGTTGCGAAGCGACAGCACGGCATACCACACTTCCTTGAGTGTGCGGTCGTTGAGAATGGCAATGCGGTACCGTTCCTTCAGTCTTTTTTTCTTCGATTTGCCCATTTCGGAAAACTTAAGCGTGCAAAGATAAAAAAATCATTGTTGTACGCTAACACCATTAAAAACACAGATAACAGAGATTTTTACAGCCACAAAGCATTTACAAACTATTATCGGCTTATGTTTACACATAAAAACCGCTGATGCAAAATGCTTATTTCAAATTACATAAAAATTATAACAAGTTATATAAAACTTATATATAAGCATTTATCTAAATTATTTATTTAAATAGATTCATGACAGTTGATATATACGCCTAATTTTCAACATACATGTTGACAGACGTGATTTTTGCTTAATTCACATTTCTGGATTCATTATCTTGATATCATATTTATATTTGTAGAATATGAAAAAATTGTTTTTCACCATCATTTGCATTGCTTCAATGTCAGTCTATTCCTATGGGCAGACAGTGGGAGTAGTGTTGAGCGGTGGCGGAGCAAAAGGCATGGCTCACGTGGGCCTGCTCAAGGCTTTGGAAGAGAACAACATTCCTATCGACTATATTTGCGGCACCTCAATGGGCGCCATTGTAGGCTCACTATACGCCATTGGCTACTCGCCCGACCAGATGGCCGAGTTTATGCAGTCCGACGAGTTCCGCCGTTGGTCGAGGGGCGTCACCACCAAAGAAGAGGAATATTACTACAAGACCAAAATCAGCGATGCCGAATGGATTAGCATCGACCTGAAATTAAAAGACAACGGCATTACACCTATCTTGCCAACAAACCTGATTGACCCCGAGCAAATGGATTTCAGGTTTATGCAGATTTACGCCAGCGGTTCGGCACGCGCCGACTACGATTTCAGCAAACTGCTTGTTCCTTTCTTCTGCGTGGCCTCCGACGTTCACGGCAACAAGCCTGTTGTGCTCACATCGGGCAACCTTTCGCAGGCCGTTCGCGCATCAATGACCTTCCCAGGCTATTTCAAGCCGCTGATGATAGACAGCGTACTGCTGTTCGACGGAGGAATGCAAAACAACTTTCCATCGGACATTTTGGAGAAGAAGTACCACCCTGACGTGATTATCGGATGTACGGTAACAGAAAACCCTGAGAAACCCACCACTGACGACCCGTTCCTAATGCTGATGAACGTGTTCATGAAAAAATCTGACTTCAGCATCCCCGGCAAGGGCGTGCTGATTGCCCCTAAACTAAGCCAATACAACCTGATGGACTTCGACAAGTATGAAGAGATATCAGAAATAGGATACAATGCCACTCTCGAAAAACTGGATTCAATAGCAATGCTTGTCAAACGGCGCGCAAACCCCGACTCATTGGCCCAAAAGCGGTTAGAATATGTCAGTGAAAGCCCCGACCTTGTATTTAAAAACATAATTGTCGACGGCGTAAACGAACAAGAGGCAGGCTACTTTGAACAGACTATCCGCCGCGGCAAAGACACATTCAACTTCAAGTCGCTGGAAAAGGCCTACTTCAGACTCACGTCAGACAAAATGGTAAACTCGATCTACCCTCAACCATTCTTCAACAAAGAGACGGGTCATTTCGACCTTCATCTGAACATTTCGGCGAAAAACGCACTGACAATGAAATTCGGTGGGAACCTGTCGTCAGGCAACCGCAGTTTTGGCCAAATAGGTGCTGAATATGTGTTTATGAACAGAAGCATCTACACTGCATCAGCAAACATAACGGCAGGCCAATTCTACAATTCGGCCGACGGATATTTCCGCATCGACATGTCGCCACGTAACATTGTAAAACGTTTGCCACCTATTTTCATCGATTTCAGGGCAGGATACAACCGCTGGAATTATTTCAAGACAAGCAATGAACTGTTCTTCGACAGCGAGGCCTTGTCGCAAGTGCTTAACACCGACAAATATGTTGGCGTCGACTGTGGCACTCCAATTGGCAACAGCCGAATTGCAACGGCTGGCGTGGCCTACGGCATTATGTACTACAACTATTTCCAATCGACCAGCATAAACAAAAACGACATTGCCGACGAGACTCAAATGAACTATTTCGCAACAAAATTGAATTATGAATTTAACACTTTGAATTACCGACAATATGCGAACAAAGGCCGTGAAACCAAAATGCAAGGAAGTTTCATCCTTGGCAACGAAAACTACAAACCAGGCACCACCGCACGTCCATA
>CALCFP010000554.1 GCA_937900725.1 uncultured Bacteroidota bacterium
GGCATCGTTTACACCTCATCCTCTTTTGCGGGGATCATCATTGCTGTGATTCCTAAGCCTTACCATTACATCTTCTATCTTGCCGACATACAGCCCAGGCGAACTGAACCATAAAGAATCGATTGACAGATTGTTGTGTATTGAATTGCGGAACGGCACCACAAACACCCGTTCACGACCACTTGGCTGAACATTTTTCAAAGTGAAAGTAGGCTTATGCAAATCGCTGAACAAAAACGAATAGACAAACCTGCTCGTATCATTTCCAACAAGTTGCTGGCGTTGCAACACATCGTCAAGAGTTGCCACGATATGTGTCGTATGCACTTTTTGCACCCATTCAATAAACTGCTCCTTGCCTACCCAACGTTGTTGTTGCGGTTCCATTTCATTGGTAATGAGCAAAAACTCCGTTTCCGTAGGGAATGCATCGGCAAGTTCGCGGGCACGCATCTTGGCCCACTCAAGCAAAACACCATACTCGCCGTTGGCATCCATACTGAAAGAATTGTCGATATACACGGCGACTCTCGGATTTTCAACGGATTGCGATTCGTTTTCAGGAATGTAAGGACGTGCGAAAGCCACCACTATAAATGCTATGGCAAGCAAACGCAAGGCGAGCAAAAGCCAATTGCGAATAGTGGAACGCGTACGCTGTTCCGACTGCAAAGCCTTGATAAACTGTGTATTGCTAAACTGTAACACCTTATATCGGTGAAAACTGAAAAGGTGGATTATTACAGGAATGGCCAATGCCGTCAGTGCCCATAATATGCCAGGATGAAGAAAATGCATAGCAATACTTTTTTTCTCAAAGATAGAAACCGATTTACATCTATTAACTTCTTACGAAAAAAAAACACCCAACATAATGTTGAGTGTTTTATAAATTGATTCGAAAAGTCTTTCCTATTTAGCCTCAAGCGTTGACAATGCCTTTTCAATGCGAGCAAGAGTCTCCTCCTTGCCAATGAATTCGCAAATGTCGAAAATGCTTGGACCTTGGCTGATGCCCAAAATGGCGATACGCAAGGTGTTCATCAACTGGCCCATCGACAATTGGTTGTCCATAATCCACTGATGAATTGCAGGTTCCGTCTCCAATGCCGTAATTTTATCATATTCAGCAAGTTTAGATGTCAATTTTTTCAGATTTTCAACATTTTCGGCCTTCCAGAATTTGCTAACAGATTTTTCGTCGAACTCTTTTGGCGCGACAAACATATACTCTGTCAACGGAAGCAAATCCTTTGGAAATGTGGCGCGTTCCTTAATTAGAGAAACGGCCTTTGATGCACGTTCCTTGGTAGTCTTGACGCCAATTTCCTCAAGCATTGGCAACAAAGAATCTGCCAAAAAGGCATCGTCGCAATGGCGTAAATATTGTGCATTGAACCACTTGGCCTTTTCAGGATTGAAACGGGCGCCAGCCTTGCTGACTTTTTCCAAAGAGAAAGATTTCACCAGTTCGTCCATCGAGAACAATTCCTGCTCTGTACCTGGATTCCAGCCCAAAAGAGCAAGCATATTGATGAATGCCTCAGGGAAATAGCCGTCTTCCTTATAACCCTT
>CALCFP010000555.1 GCA_937900725.1 uncultured Bacteroidota bacterium
TGTTTTGTTCAAAATTACATCCAGTATTGGTTACCGCAACATAAACGTTGGTAGTAGCCGACAGTTTATCCAATGTCTTAATAGTAAGTGCGTTGCCAGTACCTGACGTTGCCTGACTTAAAACTTTGTCAGCATCACTGTACAGGTAATAGGTGACGTTGTTATCCGACCCGTTCAGTGTAACGTTGGCTATGTTGCCCGAACAAATGACAGGTATGTCGGCAATTGTCTGCGATGCTGGCTTTTGGAATACGGTTATCGTTTTCTCGAACTCGCCAGAAACACCATTTCTTGTCTGTTTAATCTTGATAGTATGGTCGCCGACAGTCTTTGTTGTCCAATCAATGGTTACAGATGGGCTATCGCTTCCTATTGCAACACCGTCGAGAGTCCAAGCATAATTGCCACCTGTTGCATCTGTAGAATATGTCAGCACATCGCTTGAACAGATGTTGTCATCTGCAACAAACGAAGGTGATGGCTTGTTGTTGACAGTTATTTCAAGAGTGTTGCTCATTTCGCAACCATCAACTGACTTTTCAGTGACTTTCAGCACGAAAGTGCCTGTAGTACCGCCAAAAGAGACTTCGATGCTGGCAGTGTTGCCTTTGTTAATAGTGCCACCACTTGTACCTTCCCAAGACCAATCGTAAGTGCTACCCTCGTGTGCTTCCACGCTGTACGGACGGTTTTCTGTTGTACCCGAAATAGCGGAACCAGTAATTGAAGGTGTGTAGGTTTTCAGGACTTCGATAGTTGCCTCATTGCTTGAAACAATACCTTCTTCCGACTTATCGGATACTGATACCAGCGATATTGTATAAGCACCTGCATTGGCGCCCAGGTCGGAGCCTACAAATGTCAATGTGTGAGGCGACGATGTAATACCAGTCAAAGTCTTGGTCTGGACATTCACGCCGTCAGAAATCTGGTATTTCAAAGTCCAAGGCTGTTCACCGCTTATGGTTATTTCAACATTTGCCGAGGCCTCGCCATCGTTACAAATGCTTTGGGTATCGGTTGTCGTGATAGATGCGGCCACACCCGTGTATGCAAGAGTGAAGATATATTCGTCTTGAGCGACATTAGATGTTGTTGTAATGACACCGCTTTCAACATTTGAGCCG
>CALCFP010000556.1 GCA_937900725.1 uncultured Bacteroidota bacterium
TCCCTGTACATAGACTGACTGAATCTAGATTATATCAACCAAATTTAGAGATTATTTCGAATAATCAACTATCTTTGCAGGAATATTTTTCCATATAACGATATCTATCCTTAAGGAATTTATTTTCAACCCATTCGAAATACGGTTTGCGAACGCAGAATCCGATTACGCCTAATGCCGACAGCACTATCTGATACCAATTGGGAAGAAAATATGTGGCACCGACTACTATGCCCAATATCACCAATACTCCAATCCAAATACTAGCCTTGTTTGTTGTGGAAGCACCTTGATAATTGAAAAATGCGTTGCTATACATTTCAAAAGGCACGCATTTATATGGGTCAAAAAGAAGCCACAAACTACCGAATCCTGCCGAAAACAAAAAATACGACACAATAGTCATTATTTGCAAATCTGAAAAGAAACAAAAAGGGATGCACAAAACGCTTCCGATAGCACAAAGAATGACACCAAACCAATATTTGTCATAAAGAAGTCGCCTTATGGCAAACGGCTTTGTCCATATTGCGCCAAAAAAGTTGCTTTCAATTCCAAATCCATACTGAAGCAAAAGGTATGGCATAAAACATATTGCAAAATAAAATAAAACAGCATTGGAAGATGACGACAATGATTGTGAAATGCATTGCAAATAAACCAACGCACACATCGCAATCACCATAGTTTTCAATCTCTTAGACCTGAGCAGACTACGGACTTGAATTCCAAAGATGTTTCTACCACGGGCTGAATTGACGGTTCTAACCTTGCCGACCTTGACTGCGTTTTCAGGCTGATATGCGCCCTTGTGCTTTATCAGCATAACAATGAATCCGCCGAACACCGACAGCAGGTACATTGCCATCCAAACGAAAATGCCCAAAATGGCAGGCATAAACAGCACGCACAACGGAAGAACAATGAGTGGCATCAACAAGTTGCCGATTTTCCAAAATTGCGATATGGTGAGAAATCTGTCCCACATCTCCTGCGTAACAGGACGAGTCTTCAGAAACGCATCCATAACGGTATTGTCGCGGACAAATATCAACTTCAGCAGGAAATCTGGAATTATTGAACTGAAACAGATGATTATCGGTATGACTGCTGGAACATCTATCTCCCTTACATTACATACGATGTAGGCACCTATCTCAAAAATCCAAAAGTACAGGACCCCGAAAATGGAACCAAATACGGCTCCCTTGCTTTTGCTTCTCTTCATCCGACAGGAAGACAGCCTGATAAGGCTTTTGTAACTTATGTTATTCTGCATTTTGCGACGATTCAAACATTGAGCAAACTTAATAATATAATGAAGATGTTCAATAGAACATAATCATTTTTACAGAACCGATCTTCTTAAAATATCTATTTTTCAACCACAAAAACACTTGACATTTATCATTCAAATCTAGCCTTATGCCGAGATGTTTCATACCCGTTTTTCAATACTTTTGCAGACATAAAAACTGCTACTATGAAAAAGAGATTATTCTGGGCAATACTGATTGCAATGGGCCTTAGCCTGGCATCGTGCCAAAAAGACGACGACAGCAATGACGACGACACTCTGTTGTTCAGCCTAAAACCCACAGGGGAATTACTTGACGTTACAAGCGAACGGATTGTAACTGCCAATGAGATAATCGACTACCTATGCTCATTTTCTCCTCAATTGGAACAGTACAAGTTCATTTTGCCCATAGTAATCAACAAGGACCTGAGCATAGCATCAATAGCATATTCCACAAGAAATGTGGACGGGACTATCACACAGGCGTCTGGAATCATTGCATACCCCATAATTGAAAACTACGAATACACGAAAATTGTCAGCATACAGCACGCTACTTGCGACATTGCCGACGCGCCTTCGACACAGAATCTCACAGCCGAACTGCTACCTGCCATTGTGGGCGACCACGCCAACAATCTGCTCAGTCCCGACTATTTCATAACTGTAATGGCAGATTACCTTGGCTACGGAATAAGCGAGACAGACAAACTGCAACATCCATACCTGCACACAGGCATTACTGGCTCAACCTGCGCCGATATGTTAAAAGCATCAGAAAAATACATTGCCGACAAGGGTCTGAAGGTGAAATCGACATCAGGCGAAGGCGCCGACGTTGACCTTATTGGATACTCGCAAGGCGGTGCATCAACCTTGGCCACACTGATGGAATTGGCAAAACGCGACAACAGTTGGCAAGCGCGCATACAAAGCGTTTGGGCGGGCGCAGGGCCATACGACATTCCCTGCTTCATCGACTTTTTCAAGAATTGCACCGAATACGACCGCCTAGGATTCATTCCGTTCACTTTCCGAGGCATCTGTTATGGCGAAGGCATCTCACTCGACTACAGCAAAATATACAATCCGAACCTGAATGCCGACGAACTTGAAACCTTGTTCAGCACAAAGCAGTTAAGCGAATGGCACACCGCACTCGGCACCGACATCACAAAATTCCTGAATCCCGACTTCTATAAAGCCGATTATGGTGACAACGCTGAAATACAAAAACTTATGGGCGCGCTCGAGAAGAACTCGCTTGCATATAGCGACAACGTTCCTGATGAGTTAGTTCAGAAAATCAAACTATTTCACAGCCCTACAGACAACACCGTTCCATATCAATGCTCTGTCAACCTGAAGGGGAAATGGGGATGCTCCGACATAACAAACCTGTCGATGTCTGACCACACAATGGCTGGCATTGAATTTATGCTATACTACTGCAGACTGGAAAGCCTGATTGAACTTTTCAACAGTTCGACTGATTTGTAAAGCATTAGCAATTAGCATAAATTATTGCACGAAACATATTTAGCATATACGCCACGGATGTACGCATAGACTATTCTTGCAAGTCTCGGCAACCTGCAAGACTACTAGCCAGTCTTCATAACAGCGCCTGACGCAATGCCTCGATGTTGGCCTTCACGTCACCCGGTTCCGCCCCGTATCTGG
>CALCFP010000557.1 GCA_937900725.1 uncultured Bacteroidota bacterium
GACCAAATACTGATAAAGGAGAAAGACGGCTCGGTGACCGAAATCGTAAATGTGGCCGATATGCTCAACATTCGCGCACTTTCGGCAACAATAAGCAAATACTATATTTCGTGGCCAAAAGAAATAAAATAACCTACTATGAACGATGTTAAAAAGACTGTAAGCAGAGTATATTTGGGATTGACACTGGCATACATTGCCACAATGTTTGTCCTGTGCTCATACGCCAACGGCAAAATCGCCGATTTTGCGTCAACCTTAACCGACGGTACTGAACTTCAGTTTAGTGTGCTTAATTCGATGCAGAAGCCTATCGCCACTGCAAACATCATTTTCTACGTCATTCTGTTTGGAATTGCATTATGGATTTACAGCAAAGGTGGCAAGAAAGTCCTGACATACTTGCCTGTACTTATATTCAGCGTGTTCACCCTATTCGGCTATGTGACATTAAGCGGTTCGTTCTTCAGCATCGGAGGCAACAACATCACGCATTCAGGCAGTTACTGGCTAATGTTCTTCATAGGCCTGTTCTTCATCGCTGGCGCAATATGCATTACCGTAATCGGGACAATTGCAGTCCGCAACTTGCTGAAACGTCAAAACACAGTTAACAAATAACGGAATCATTATGGCAGACGTCAGTTCACTTTTGATTGAACAAACCAAACATACGCCGCACGTAATGTTCGACGTTGACCGCTCCATATACGAGATATCGGGACGGGCAATGCTCGAAGGAACATTGGCTGTGCACAACAAGGTGCTCGACTGGGTGAACAACTATCTGGGCAAAATTCAGCAAAGCATCTGCATAAACATCAAACTTGTGTATGCCGACTCAAAGGCATCCAAGATGATATCGATGCTTATGGGCGAACTTGAAACGCACTACCTGTCGGGACAGTCAATAGAGATACGGTGGTTCTACAACATCTACGACGACGACATCTACGCGCTTGGCGAGCAACTGGTGAAATCGAGGAAACTGCCAATAAAACTTATCGGCATAGTAAATAACAAGCAACAATGATAAAACTGATTTTGTTTGCAGGCACAGGCAGTTTCATTGGCGGCGCACTACGATTTATAATATCGAACGCCACTGGCAAGACATCGGCAGGCTTTCCGCTCGGCACTTTCATTGTCAACATTGTCGGCTGTCTGGCCATAGGCCTGCTCTACGGCCTGTTTGAAAAGAATCAGGCCATTTCCACCGAATGGCGCACACTGTTGACTGTCGGCTTTTGTGGAGGATTCACCACATTTTCTACCTTTGCAAACGAAAATATGGCTCTGCTCAAAGTTGGCAACATCACATTGTTCGCCACTTATACGGCTCTAAGCATCTTTTTGGGAATTATGGCTGTATGGGCTGGAAACTTTTTTATCAAAAACATCTGAAGAAACATTCATTATCGGTAACAAAATCAAAATATAAAAGAGATGAGATACTATCAATCGGTATTTGATTTACCAAAACTTGACGAGGCTCTGAAACAGGCCTTCGAGATAAAGAAAGACCGCTACGCCTTCGAACACCTTGGCAAGCACAAGACGTGCCTGCTGATTTTCTTCAACAACAGTCTGCGCACACGCTTGAGCACCCAAAAGGCCGCCCGCAACCTGGGTATGGACGTAATTGTGCTCGATGTCAATCAAGGTGCGTGGAAACTTGAAACCGAACGTGGCGTAATTATGGACGGCGACAAAAGCGAGCACTTGCTCGAGGCCATTCCTGTAATGGCGCAATACTGCGATATGCTTGGCGTGCGCTCGTTCGCCCGCTTCGAGAACCGCGAGGACGACTACACCGAAAAAATACTGAATCAGTTCATCAAGTATTCTGGCAAGCCTGTATTCTCGATGGAAGCCGCCACTTGCCACCCTCTGCAGGCCTTTGCCGACCTTATCACCATTGAGGAGTACAAGAAGGTTGAGCGCCCTAAAGTCGTGCTGACTTGGGCTCCGCACCCACGCTCACTCCCGCAGGCTGTTCCTAACTCGTTTGCCGACTTTATGAACGAGGCCAATGTCGATTTTGTCATCACTCACCCTGAAGGCTACGAACTTGACCCGAAATTCGTACGTGGCGCTAAAGTGGAATACAACCAAAAGAAGGCCTTTGAAGGCGCCGACTTCATCTACGCAAAGAACTGGTCGTGCCCTGGCGTTACCTGCCCCGACAAATACGGACAGATTTTGAGCAAGGATATGAGTTGGACCGTTGATACAGAGCATATGAGTTGGACAAACAACGCCAAATTTATGCACTGTCTGCCTGTCCGTCGCAATATGATTGTCACCGACGACGTCATTGAAAGCCCTGACTCAATAGTGATACCTGAAGCCGCAAACCGCGAGATTTCGGCACAGACCGTACTGAAAATGATATTGGAAAGCGAGTTTTAATAGAACCAAACAATAATACAAGAAGAATAAAACAAATCATTAATAAGAAAAAAACTGAATATTAAATACATATAATAACATGGACAACGTCCATTGATTCTCCGCTCCACGAAACCGCCAATTTCAGGTAGTGAGAATAAATGACGAATGTGTCTACGCTTATGGCGTGGACTATTCTTGTTTATCTACTATCGTGGTTGCTTGGCGGTACCTGTGGGCGGGATAAACGTAAAGAATAGTTAACGCCTTTTTTATGGAAATAAACATAGGACACAAAATACAAGCAGACCTCAAAGCACAAGGACGAAGCGTAACGTGGTTCAGTCAGCAAATGTGCTGTAGCCGACAGAATTGCTACAAGATTTTCAAGACACCCATTCCCCATTTAGCCACACTATACACGGCACAAAAAGTGTTGGGCGTTAACTATATAGCCATATTGCAAAACGCATCTGATACAACGGATATTCAGAAACAATTGAAGCCCGACAAACATACTAGCGGGGACTAAATGCACACTTTCACTCACAAATAGCCTCAGGTGCACACCCAAGCACACGCGAAAGAGCAAAAACCGTTTGTGCTTCCGCCTTTAAGATGTTTTGGTCGCTTTGCTCGTAAGCCTGAATCATACGCAATGCAACGCCTGATTGTTCAGCAAGTTCCTTTTGAGTCAGCCACGATTGCTTCCGTATTGTCTTCAGCATTTTCCTACGCGAGCCTACATTCTGTTCAATAATTTCATCGGCTGTCTGGACGAATTTAGATATATCGGCTTCGTGCAACGTCGGGTAAAGCGCAACCACAGCGCCGATACTCAATCCATTCCGCTGAATAAAAGAATATTTGTATGCTGAATGCCATTGGTAATAAGCCAAGGCCCAACCTGCCCAATATTCAGGTGTACGCTCAAACGGGACGCAGTGTTCAACAGGGAGTTGCCTGTCTAAAGTTTTTTCCATAACCATTTGCATCAGTTCCACGCCCGACAAACCCGACAAGTAGCGTGGATTGCCCATCTCCATTTGAGTGGCCACATCACTCGCCAGAAACATTTCATAAAAGCGCGTGATGTCTAAATGCGCAGAATTGACCGCGCAATCGAGCATCGAGCCAAAGTTGTGCATCGCATCCTCAAGATACAAATGGTTATAAGCGTGAATCATTGTTTGTCCATTTTTGTCGAAGTATGTCAATCATATACACGGCACCGACAGCCGATGTCGCCAGTTTTTCGTTTTGAAATTCCTCGCGGGCCTGACGGTCGCGGGCCTGACGTCGCGGATAGTACTGATTACAATCAACCGCAATGCTTTCCTTGTAGATAATGTGCGAAAAAGCCATCTCGCTTTTCAGCACTATCTGTTCGCCCAACTTGCCCAAGAACATTGCTTTACGCAACTGTTCCAACGATATCGTGTTGTTCAGGAAAGCGTTGGCAAATGAGAAATAAGAGTCATCGGCCCGATAACCGATGATTATGTCGTACTGCCCGTATGCTGGCAAAAAATTGTCGAGCAAATACGTTCTCGCTTCTGTCGGCAGTCCTTGCGACAGTACAAAGGTTCTGTTTTCCAGTAGAATAGAGAGCCAATTCAAGATATTGTAAGGTTCTCTGTTCAAATAGAGCACATCCAATCCGTCAAAATCGATTTCGTAACTGTTGGCAAAGCCATTGCTACGTGCTGAACTTGCCCATTCCTTTGCCAATTCGATATTTTCGGTACAATAAAACCCTAATCCGTAATCATTTTTAGGATTCCCCGCTCCCAAAACAGGTCTTTCGATAATCCTTGTCGAACCGTGGTATAATTTGATGTTTTTCATACAAACTCTCGTTATAACGATAGTTCGCAAATATACATATATAATTTATACGAGCACGGTCTGGGGTGAATTTTCAGATAGACATTAGTTTTTTTTGATGTCAACTAAATTATGACAAAAGTGTAAACCGAAAGTGGACTACAAGAAAATCCATAAATGCGTATATCAAATTATATTTACTTAATAAAAGTAGTGTTTAACTAAATAATTAATACTATGGTAAAACAAGAAAATGAAACATTAATCCCCGTAGTAATGGCTGTTTGTGGTGTTACGAGTGCAATTCTTGGGCTTGTCCAAACAATAAAGAATGAAAATGAAAAAAAAGGAGAAAAAAAATAATGGAAGATTCTATTAAAGCCATACAAATAGTAGTAAAGACAGGTTGGCTATTTGCCAACTGCGATGGCACATACGATGACAGCGAAAAGCAATACATCAATGAATCTATCAATGTTTTATTGGCCAGTCCCGAAATAGTTGAAGAATCTAAAGTTGCCCCCGACTATATGGGCAAAGTAAAGGATAGTCTTAATGAACTTATCGACACCAAACAATCTTTTGATAGCGTTGTCACGGAAACTAACGCTTTGCTAAATAGTTTAAGCGAAGAAGACCACAAGAAGGTTCGAAGTACGCTGTTGCAGTTTATCAAATCCTTGATAGAGAAAGACGGCAACATAGCAACAGTGGAAAAGGATTTATTAAAAAAGTGGGAATCAATGGTTAAATAAATATAGCGCAATGGAAATAGAATACATAGTAGAAATGTCAGACTCAAGTTTGAATCTTTCATTCGGTTGTTTTACCCAGTGCAATGTAAATGTAAATTATGGCAATGACACTTGGTGCGGATTGAACAATTGCCGACAAGAACAGAACCTTTTAGCCTCCACAAATGAGTAGCAGAGAAATAAAGGCTGTTCATATTGATGACAATAAGAGATATACATTCCCAGCAAAACTGACGACTGTTAGTTATGCTGGGATGTTTCGGATGAATATGCCAACTGGATTGTCCTAAAAACAAAATCACAATTGGATTTCTTTGAGTTATTAAAAAAACATAGTTTAAAAGAAGCATTACACTTGTTTAATGGCGAATATGAAGATGCAAAATATGTGGTGACGCAAATAGAAGCACGAAAATTAGAATCTGTAAATGTTGTGTCAGGAGCACCAATAAGATTGCATATGTATTTGACAAACAAGTGCAATATGAGATGTCCACATTGCTATATGTATGCTGGGCAAGCAAACGAAAATGAGTTGACTACAGAAGAAATAAAAAGCGTGCTTGCAAACTATGCTAAAAGTGGAGGTGTTTATGTCACTTTTTCTGGTGGCGAAATTTCCTTGAGAGAAGATTTGCTCATATTAGCAGAATACGCACATAGTCTTGGACTCAAATTACAATTGATGACCAATGGCGTACTATGGAATGAAAAATCTGTAAGAAAAATATCAGGTTTTATAAATGACGTGCAAATTAGCATAGATGGATACAATGAGGACACGAATTCCACAATCAGGGGAAAGGGTAATTTTGACAAATCACTACAAACTGTAAGGTTTTTCCTACAAGAAAAAGTGCGTGTTGAAATTGCCGTAACACCAATGCCCGACAAAATAGATACATATGTGGATGACTATGCTAGTTGGGGAAGAAACCTATTAAATGAATATGGCAAAAAAGGATTAAAAATCAAGTTCTCAGGTGAATTAATCGATGGAAGAAACATCAAACTCAATAAAGAACAACATAACAAATACATAACCAGTATCAATAAAATCTATACGAAGTGCTATGGGAATAGCGGAAATCAACCATTTATTGACAACATGAAAAGTCGCGGACTAATGGACAATTGCTCTTTTGGCAATATTACGATTTCATCCATTGGTGATGTATTCTTTTGTGGCAGAATAGAAGGTCTTCGTAAGGCTACTAACATTAGAGATGTTTGTTGGGAAAAAATATGGAGCCTATCCGAAAAAGCCAAAATAGTTACTAATGTCGCAAATATCGTTCCTTGCAATGAGTGCTCCATTAAATATATTTGTGGTGGCGATTGCAGAATAAAGTATTTCCCTGAAATAAAAACAAATGACATAGAATCATTTAATATAAATAACAAACCCGAAAGGGAATGTAACAATGCTATAAAAGAACACTTTTATGATTTAATGATTCGGACAAATGAGCAGTTATACCAATAATAAAGGCCAATCAAACACATTTCAACCGATACTCCTAAATAATATATAGACTGTCAGTACTTTCTTTCACTAAAAATCCTCATACAGCAGATACTTTTTCCGAACTTCCTTAAAGGCCTGCAAGCCATCCTGCCACGATTGGCGGATTTCGGCTTCAGTCATTCCTTTTTCTATTTGCTTGCGCAATTCGGGACCTGCAAGTTTGGTCAGGAACGAATTGAAGAAATCCGACTTCGAAAGAAAATAGTTATAACTATCTATCAACCATTTAAGGTTGATGCGGGCATCGTGTTCAAGCGAGTCGGTGGAAATGGTACGCAAGTCGTAGCCACGGCAAAGCACATCCTTGAATGGCGGATATTTGGCACCCTCGACACTGCGTGGAGTAAACTGAAACGGTGCCTTCTGGTAATCGGGATGACCGATTGCCTCAAACGGGAAATCGGTTCCGCGCGCCACGCTCATAAACGTTCCTTCAAACAGTCCCAACGACGGATAAAGCAAGATGGAACGGTAAGTGGGCAAGTTCGGCGATGGCTTTATCGGCAACTGGTAATGCGTCCTGTGGCTGTAGTTTTTGCAAGGCACCACCATCAGTTGGCACACCTCGCCACCTGCAAGCCAATGCTCGCCGTTAATCATCATTGCATACTCGCCAATGGTCATTCCGTGGACAAGCGGAACAGGGTGCATTCCGACAAACGACCGTGCCACAGCAGTGTCAAGTATCGGTCCATCGACATAAAAACCGTTCGGATTCGGGCGGTCGAGAACCATAACTGGGACGTTATTTTCGGCGCACGCCTCCATAACGTAGTGCAATGTTGATATGTACGTGTAAAAACGCACTCCAACATCCTGAATATCAAATATTACTATGTCAATACCGTCCAAATCGGCCGAAGTAGGCTTGCGATGCTTGCCGTAAAGCGACACTACGGGCAAGCCTGTCTGTTCATCGACATTGTCGCTCAAGTGTTCGCCCGCATCGCCGTTGCCACGGAAACCGTGCTCGGGTCCGAAAACGCGCACCATATCTACATTCAGCGACAGCAGGCTATCGACCAAATGCCGATTCCCGATAGCCGATGTCTGGTTTGCGACAACTGCGACACGCTTACCACTTATAATGGGCAGATATTCCGATATTTGTTCGGCACCCGTCAGCACTTGCGCTCTTGCATCGACGAAAGTCAAGAATAAACAAAACAGCAGAAACGGAATTTGTCTTTTCATACAAAAAATGTTTTCACGGATACAAACATAATCATTTAGGTTTTCGATTACGTTTTTCGTTGACTACATTTGTTGCGATTCTAACTGACAAGTTTTGAGAGCGGAATTTTTCATAGCAAACCGAATCACGTTCGACAAGAAAGACGGCAAGTCGTTCACAGGGCCAATAGTCAACATTTCAGTCGTTGGCATAGCGTTGAGCCTTGCAGTGATGATTTTGAGCGTGGCCGTTGTCACAGGATTCAAGAACGAAGTCAGGGCAAAAGTCACTGGATTCAGCGCCGATGTGCAGGTGGCGAATTTCGACGCAAACAACTCGTTCGAGACTCAGCCAATCGACCGCGATGCCGTGCCTCTTGGCGAGATTATGGCCGTGCCTGGAGTCACACACGTACAACCATACATTCTGAAATCGGGCATCATAAAGACCAACAACGACATTCAGGCCGTGGCGCTGAAGGGCATCGACAATGAGTTCGACTGGACGTTTCTGCGCGACCACATTGTGGCTGGCGACACGTTCAGCATCGACGACACGGTGAAATCCAACAAGATTCTGTTGTCGGAATATGTCGCCAACCTTCTGCATCTGAGCGTAGGCGACAAACTGACAGTTTACTTTGTGCAGGACCCGCCACGTATGCGCCCGTTCATTGTCAGCGGACTGTACAAGACGAGCATAGAGACATTCGACCAATCGTTTGCACTTGTCGATATGCGCCACCTTCAGAAAATCAACGGTTGGGACACGAACCAAATAACAGGATTCGAAGTGATGATTGACAATTTCGACAATCTTGAAACCATTGCCGACAGCATATTCTTCATTGCAGGCAACAATTTCACTCAAGGCGGTTCAAGTCTGAAGGTGAGCAACATAAAGGAACTCTACCCCGCCATTTTCGATTGGCTGAACTTGCAGGATATGAACGTATGGGTGATTCTTGCGCTGATGCTCGCCGTGGCTGGATTCAATATGATTTCGGGACTGCTGATTCTCATTTTGGAGAAAACCAATATGATAGGACTGCTCAAAGCATTGGGATACAGCAATTGGCACATACAGAAAATATTCCTTACACAGTCGTTCTTCCTGATTGCCAAAGGTCTGATATGGGGAAATGTCATCGGCATCGGCATCTGCCTGATTCAACAGCAATTCGGCATTGTCCCGCTCGACGAATCGTCGTACTATATGAGTACAGTGCCTATCAACCTGAAAATGATTCACGTCTTGGCGCTCAACATTGGCACACTTGTCTCAACCTTGCTGATAATGCTGTTGCCGTCGCTTCTGATTTCACACATCAGCCCTGCAAAAGCGATAAAGTTCAATTGATACGCGAAACGGCAAATTAGGAAAGCCCGCCTTCCCTCAGGAGAAAAAACTTGACAGCCATTGCCAACGACAGCACTATGATTGCTATGCCACTGATTCTGTTCAGCCAAACAATACTGCGCAATCGGAAATGCTTGCGGAAGATGTCGATTACGTAAGTCAGTGTAAACCACCATATAACCGCGCCTGCAAATATCGACCACACCAATGTAATGCCGTTGCTCAGTGTGCTTTCGTCACCCATAAGCCCCAACATTGAAAAGGCGACGCCGAAAAATATTATTGTGAGCGGATTCGACACCGTGAGAAAAAATACAGAGATATAGTCGCCTAAAATGCCTGTACGGCGTGGCGTGCGATAGTAGCGGTATTCCTGGATAGGATTCTTAAGCAACATCTTAAATCCCAAAAAAAGCAACACCACAACACCTGCTATCTGGAAAAGCAACTGATTGCGACTTAGGAAATCGGTGATGAAAGTGACGCCGAACGTGGCCAAAACGGCGTATGTGGTATCGGCTGTCGCGGCGCCCAATCCTGAAATAAATCCTTGGAAACGGCCTTTGTTGATAGTCTTCTGAACGCACAGGACGCCAATGGGACCCATCGGTGCCGAAACTATCAGGCCTACAAGCATTCCTTTCAAAATTATCTCTACGCTGTTCATCTCTTCGCCTATACAAACTGCAAAAGTAGCATTCTTTTTGTTTCAGCCCTTTTTGATAATGAAAATTGCACGACTATCCATAATCATTAATCTTTAATGGTCGAACGACTTATTTTGATAATTGTGCTAAACATATCAATTCAACCAATGTAAGAAGATGCGCATTTTCAATAAGTTGGGGAAAGAATGCTTTCACAAACTTATCTGGACAATCACAAATAACTAAAGATGAATATTATAATTTTTCAATTTCATCCAATGAGAGTCCCGTAATTTCCGCAATATCATCAATAGGATAGCCTTTGGCTTTCATCATCTTGGCGTGCGAAATGTTTGCGCTGTTCACTCCTTCAGCGCGTCCTTCAGCGCGTCCTTCAGCACGTCCTTCGGCACGTCCTTCAGCACGTCCTTCGGCACGTCCTTCGGCACGTTCGGTATTAATGTTGTCGCGAAGTATTACAACATTGTCCAAATGCCGATAATAAGCATTGAGTTCGTCTTTTGAGAGCCGTGCCAATGCCAATTTCGCTTTGGCTTCAGGCAAACCTGGCGCTGTCGCCTCGTTTGGAATCTCACCTGTATTAAGAAAGTAAATCCATTGCTCAAGTGGCAATTTCGACCATTTGTTGAAATCGTTCACCTTCAATATGTAATATTCTGGATACAAGTCGCTTACTACATCGGCGTGGAATTTTTCCTTCTGAAATGGCGACAAGTTCAAAATATCGTTGGTGTGAATTCCACGGAACTCAGTCTTGCCGTGGTAAACATAGTCGGTTCCTGCGCCCAAGGCAAAATATACAATATTGATACTGTATATCTTACGTATTTTCTCGTAGCCTTGCCCGCGTTTTATGTATTCGGTCACCAATTTCGACACGCCAAACAGCATACGCTGAAAATAGGCGAACTCGTTGTTGTTCTGTATCTCAAATAGCATAAGGGTTCCCTTGCTATCCTCGGCGAGAATATCGACCCGATACCTGTCACAAAGACTTATGAGGAGAGCGTGATAGCCAGATTCAATTCACGCTAGAGCTTGCGGTTCTTCTTGTGTCGTATTAATACTCCTGATTTCCTTCGCTTTCAAGCAGACTCTTTATTTTAATCTCCTCGTTAAGCAACGATGTCAGCAAGCCTTCCAACACGACAAAATTCGCCTTGTCGCGCAAAAGCCTTTTCATCGCCCAATCAAATCTGATAACTTCGGACATAACGTGTTAATTTTTTGCAAAGTAATAAAAAATTGGGATAATGGCCTATTGATGTTTCCTTTTACGACACTAGCCGAATGACAGCACAATCGCCAAAACAATCAATTATCATCCTTGCCGTCACGCCAACCGCGCCACTTCTCCCTAAAGAACTCGCCCACCGAATAATCCTTTTCAGGCTTGAACCTGTATGCCACGGTTGCCTGCACCATATAATTGACGTTATTGATATTTACACCTTCCCTGCCTATGGTCGATTCTATTGCGAGAAGACTGAAACTTGTGTTGAAAAACAGCCTTCGGCTATTGTAACCGCAATAGATGTCGCCCTGAAAATACATATTCATTGTGTTGTAAAGTCGGTCAGGCGCGTTGCTCAGCCTCATTACGCAATTATTGTAGGCAAAGCCCACGGCGAACTGCCCGTTAATGAACCATTTCGACGGCATCACAAATGTACGGGCATAGCCGAAATCGATGCCCACAAGCAAGTTTCTCACGCCACTCATAGGTGTACGGTAGCCGAAAAGAGTGTCGCTCACCATCGACGGTATCAGCGACGAATCGGCCTTGACCACATTGCGGTTCAGCATTGTGCCGACAAGAAACGAGCCTGCCGATTTCTTCTGCCGTTCGCCCTGCGATGTAAGAGCCTTGCGCGAATATTCACGGTAGTTGAAATAGTAATCAGCCGATACGCGCAACACATTTGTCTCTATGTCAGGACGTTCATAAAGGCTGGAATCAGTCCATTGTGGCATCAGGGTGCGGGTATTGCGCAGGCAGTAGCCTTGATATACATTGCCTGTAAACTTCAGTGTGACAGCGGGAAAATACATCTGCGTCGAAATATCGTACTTGCGCCCGATGCGGTGCGGGTCAAACAGTCCCATACTGCAACCAAGCCTGAACGACAGCCATTTGTAACTAATTCCACAACTTACCGACCCCGATGAATCGGCGCAGTTGTACTGCAACGACGACAGATTGCCCAAATCGTCGACGGAAAATGATGAATTCTTGACAAATACCGATAGTTGCGTGCCGAAATAGCCCCGCAAATCGTCGATATAAGTTGAGTCGGGGCTGTCGGCAAAGGCGCTGACGAGTTTGTCGCGAAACCCTTGGGCATTGGCACACACAACCGCCAAAAGAAACAATACTGTTATTTCCGTTCGTCTAAACATTTGAATGTAAAGATAGTGCCAATCTGAAAAAAGCAAATCAGAAAATACTGAATGACTTGACAGGAATGCGATAGACAAACATAACGTATGTCTTGCCGTTGCGCAGGTCAAGGCTTTCGTGCTCGTGCCCTATCGACGACCTCGACAAATATTGCTTTCGGTAGGCGCCAATGTAGAAATTTCGGCAGTTGTAGCCCAGCCCGAACTCCGATTGCAGATACAGGTTCAGCGTATTTTCAGTCATCGAGCCTTCGCCCGAACTCTGCGTGTTGCGCGCAAACGAAACCCCAGGCGAAAGCATCCCGCTTATGAACCAGTTCTTGCGGATTGAGACGTTGAGCGCATAGCCGACATTCGCACCCAGCGAATAATAGTCGGTGCTTGTGACATCGAGATTGAAGTTCAGCGAATCGACAACCTTTTCATGAATAAGGGTGGAATCGCCACGCACGCCGTTGTAGCAAAACACCATACCAGCCACAAGCGAGCCCGCCGTTTTCTTCTGCAGTGCCTGATGCGCAAAAAGCACCTTGTTCGAATAGTGCTTATGATTGAAGAAATAGTCCATTGTGGCGCGTATCGACTTCGCCTCTATGTCGTCGCGGGTGTAACTGTCGCCGTTGCTCCAGTCCTCTATCCATTTTTCAGGATTCGACAGGTAAAAGCCTTTATACTTGTTTATGTAGATTGTCCAAGTCGATGTCGGAAGATACATCTGTGTCTGAAAATCAATCTTCTTGCTATCGCCATTTTTCGACTTGTTGTGTGAATAGCCGAAATTCACATCAAGAAAACTGTAGATGAAGCCCACGCCGACAGAGTTGTTCGAGTTGGCCTTGTACATCAGGTTGTCCTTGAAATTCGGGCTGTTTATGTCGAACGACGAAAACTTGTTCGAGTAGAATACCTTCAGTCCCAATGTGTTGGCAATGCTTTCGATATAGGTTGTGTCAGGTGCGCCCAGCAACCACTCCCACCGTTTCCTATCCTCGGAAAAGTCAGTGGCATATGACGCCAATACGACCGACAAAAAGAAGATTGCGGATAGCGCCTTTCTCACAGCACCTTGTTTTTAGCCACCGTAGCGACAAAATCTTTCAAGTAGAATGGGTCAAAATATGCCACATCCTTGAAATCGGCATTGGCATAAGCATCTTCAGCCAACTGCGCCATATTTGATGCCAAAGGGCAAACATCGTCAACAAAGACGGCATTGTCGGAATCAATCACTTGACGGCATTTGCCTGCACCATCTCCGTAGAACGCTATGCGCTTGGTTTTCAGCAACTCGGCAAAACTTTGCGAATCAACGACCAGCGCCCTTGTCTCGTCAACCTTGTCCAAGTTGGCATCGTACATTGCGGTATAGACTTCCATTCGGCGGGCATCAATCATCGAGCAATACAAGTCAGGGGCGACATTCACGTTTTTGCGGGCCATTATCGCCATAGCCTTCAAAGTATCAATGGCGAGCAGTTTGGCGCCCAACGCGTAGCACAAGCCCTTTGCCGTTGAAACGCCAATACGCAATCCTGTGTATGAGCCAGGTCCCTGACTGACCGCCACAGCGTCAAGTTCCGATGCCTTTATGTTGTTTTCCTCAAGCAACTGTTGCACAAAAACCGTCAGCAATGTAGCGTGCGACTTACCCTCGTAACTTACCTTTTCAGCGATGACGTTGCCGTCGCGGGCAATAGACGCCGAACATACCGTCGTTGAAGTCTCTAATGATAAAATGAGTGCCATACCCCAAATATTTGCGTGCGAATATAGCAGATTTTGACGATTAGTGTAGCCCAAATGAAACACATAAACGATAATTGGCATTTCACCAAAATCAATTACAGGCTTTGCGCAAATTCATCTATATTAGAATGATTTTTATAAAGAAGTTAAATGAACGCACGGCTACTAACTTTGGTTTTGCTTTTGGCTACCGCGATGAATGGCCATTCACAAGAGTCGCACTCTCTGTATATGGACCACGAATTCAACCATTTCGACCGTTATGCCTATCAAAAAGACAATCGGTTCCACACTTCAGTGAAACCATACCAGATGCGACAGGTTGATGCCATTGTCAATGCCGACTCAATCTACCGCATCGATGTCAGCAGAAAATTGCCCGACATATTGCTCAACCGTAGTTGGATTGGGTACAGTCAAGAAGATTTTGAGTTCACCATCGACCCGCTTTTCAATTTTGAGTTGGGCTTTGATGCCGATGCCGACGATATGAGTTGGGTCAACACTCGCGGATTGATTCTAAACGCAAGGTTGGGCAAGAAAGTGTTTGTCACAACCAACTTCTACGAGAATCAGTCGCACTTCTACGATTACCGCGAAGGTGTCGTGAAAGGAATTCGCGTAATGCCTGGACAAGGCAGTCCGAAAGAATACAAGAACGGCGGACACGATTATGCGTGGGCCGATGCCACCGTCAGTTTCCAACCCGACGAGCATTTCGACATCACATTCGGGCACGGCAAGAACTTCATCGGCGACGGCTACCGCTCAATGCTCTTGAGCGACGCTTCGTTCAACTATCCGTACCTGCGCATAACAACCGATTTCTGGAACATCAAATACGTCAATATTTGGGCTCAGTTTCAAGACCTTACGCAAAGGTACGAATACGGACATCCGCACGACAAGAAATGGGGCTCGTTCAACTACCTCGACTGGTCGGTCACAAAATGGCTTAACGTGGGATTTTTTGAAGCCGTCATTTGGGCCGATGCCGACAGTCTTGGACATCGCGGTTTTGACTTCAACTATGCCAACCCCGTCATTTTCACGCGCCCTGTCGAGTTCTCGGTAGGTTCGTCAGACAATGCGCTAATGGGCATCACTGGAAAGATAACCCTTGGCAAGAACCACGTAATCTACGGGCAGGCTATCATTGATGAATTCAAACTCGAAAACGTCAAATCTGGCATCAAGCACCAATTCAACAAATCGGATTCCTCGATTCAATGGGGCTGGTGGGCCAATAAATGGGCTGGTCAGATAGGCTACAAGACATTCGACCTGTTCGGCCTGCAACATCTCGACATTCAGGCGGAATTCAATTTCGCAAGACCTTTTATGTATTCGCACGTGACGCATATCCAAAACTACGGGCACTACAATCAGCCACTCGCACACCCTTTGGGTAGCAACTTCAAGGAAACGGTTCTGATAGGGCGCTACAACTACAAGCGACTCTTTCTGGAAGCGAAATTCTCACACGCTATGCACGGGCGCGACACGGCCAACCTGAATTTCGGAAACGACATCTACAACGATTATGTGACGCACGCATCGGAATACTACAACGAAGTGGGACAAGGACAAAAAGTGTACCTGAACAACACAAATCTTAAGGCTTCGTTCCTTATCAATCCACGCACCAATATGAATGTATACGTCGGATTTACTCGACGTTCGGAAAAGGTGAATTCAGTCAAGACGGCAAGCAACCTGATTACATTCGGACTGCGCACATCTTTGCAAAACATCTACTACGATTTTTAACGATGACGAATACCCGACAACAATGTCATATTTCAGATACATACTGACATTTTTTGCTACAAGTATCATCTGCGAGTTTGCCATTGCACAAAACGACAATGATGCGCCAATTGCCTTGCCGTATGTAGTCATTGACGGCGACACGCTCCCAAATGTCAATATCGAGACCATAACTGTCAGGAAATTCAAGAATCGCCGTCAGCAGATAAAGTACAACAAGTTGATGTACAATGTAAAAAAGGCCTATCCGTTTGCCGTGGCCGCCCGCGATGAATTGGCAAATATGAACTCCAACCTGGTGGGCGTTACAAGCAAGCGCGAGCGCGAAAAATACATAAAGGAATACGAGAAACAGATGTTCAAGAAATACGAGAAAGACCTGCGGGCGCTCACCATTTCACAAGGTCGCATCCTACTAAAACTTGTCGACCGTGAAATCGACAATACGGCATACGAACTTGTAAAAGA
>CALCFP010000558.1 GCA_937900725.1 uncultured Bacteroidota bacterium
CACTTCGTCATAATCGACTTTGGAAAGATCCCAACCACCAGCTTGCATACTCTTTACAAAATCATCACCATAGCGGATAACGCCGGATTCAAGCATTTCACGCAACAGCGAAGGCCGTTGTTTCAAACGAAACAGCAAATCTGTATCCAGCAAATCGTAATAAATGGCATCAGGAAACTGTTGCATCAGCAATGTTGTCTTTCCTGTTTGACGCGCACCAAACAGAAAAACACTCTCATCCTCAAATATTTGCAACTTTCGCTTAATCATATAGTTCCAATTATTACCACGACAAAGATAGGAAATATTCAAACATTACTGCGGATTTTCGATGAAATTCCGCAATTCTACTGCGGATTTTCAATGAAATTCCGCAACACTACTGCGGATTTTAATAAAATAACACAAGAAAGGGTTCTTAATGCAAAGAGCATTCACACTCTTGTTAGACAATACATAAGGAAACAAAAAAACAACGAATCATTCTAGAACTTGAACACCACGCCCAATTTCATCAGTTCCTTGAACTGCAAGCCCTTTGTCGTTCCTATCTGGTTGCCGGCATCATCCTTGACGGGGATTTCCTGGTCGTCGTCGTAAATCATTTCAGTGGTGATTGTTGCACGCACGTAGTAGTTGATTGGGAATACAAGTTCGAGGTTCCAGTCAACATCGACGTTCTGTGGTTTCTCAAAATAATTCGAGAAGAACTCGGCAACCGAATTCACCTCAATGTTTTTCCAAAACTTGACTTTGTATGTCCACTTGACATTCAAACCTGTCTCACTACGCAGATATTTGTCTTCTTCGACATTATATTTGCTGTGGCTGACTGTGTCGCTGGCCACAAACGTGTTTTTTGACGACAATGGCGATACCGAAAGGACATTGCGCTGATTGGGTCTGTACTCGAAACCAGCGCCAAAAGTCAATGTGGCAGGTGCCATGAATTTTGACATCAAGGCTGTCTTGGTGTTTTCATTGTACGAATAAATAGGCGCAAACTGTGACTTGAAGTTCATCTGAGCACTGTAATAGAATTTTTCAAATGCCTTGTAGCCATATGTCGAGGTTATGTCAATCTTATCCTCATTAGTCCTGAGCGATTTTTTCCCCTGTCTGATGGCGCCATATTTAAACGTGCCCTTATTTTCCCATATATGGTGGCCCTTGGAATAATTGGCATACAACTCCAAAGTAGATAAAAGGGTAATGGTGTTGTCGCCACCCTTCGCCCAGTTGTGAAGCGCCATTTGAGTGGCATCAAGGGCGACTTTTCCGCCCATGACCCAGTGTTTTGGGTTTTCGATCTGGACCAATTCACGCCTTACCAAGTCATGTTTTTGCGTTTCGGCCAAAAGGTTGTAAAAATATTGCCTTGTCTTCGTCATGTCATCGGCTTCAAATTCGTCAGACTGGTTAACAAGTATCCTGAACGAGTTGCGCTGGATGTCGCGGATGAACGGCCAGTGGTCGCCCTTGAAGTCCGGCAGCCACATGTCCGTCACGCTCAGCAGCTTTTCAACCGGGCTACCATCGTACAACCTGAACCTTAAAGAATCTCCATTCAGGTTTACCAGATAAAACGATGTGGTGTCGTTTCGCAATTTGCGCATTTGGGCGAAAACCGGCAAGTTGGACACATCCTGCACATTCTTCCTCAATGCCTTCACCAATGTGTCGGCATAAGGCGTAGTGACAGACACAAGGCTATCGTAGTTTATGCCGTCGTCGAGCAAGTCCAAGATGTCGTTGAATGTAGAATCGACACTTGATATGTCCATTGTATCCAACGCACGTTTCAAGTGCCACTTGACACGCACGTCGGTCATGTTTTCAGAAAACCGCTCGTTTCGCACCCTGACAGAATCGTAGAATGTACGAAGCCAAGCCAATTCAATAGCAGGACGGTTATCCTCTACAACCGACATCAGTTTCGACATAGTCAGGTTTGAAGTGTCGGAAGCCAACTGGTAATTCAGATCCCGGTAGGCATCAAAAAAAGCCGAACCGACTAT
>CALCFP010000559.1 GCA_937900725.1 uncultured Bacteroidota bacterium
CTGAAATCGTCGGGCAGATAATATGCCACAATGCTTTCCGTTCCCGCAATGGCTACGACAAAGGCAAACCCAATAATCAGCATAACGGCGTTGCCGTAGCCTGTCGCTGTGCGTGGCACATAGCGCATAATGTTCCACAGAGCCATTCCGCAACCCAACAGCAAGACTGCCACTATAAAGCAATCGGCCACAACCGCCCATAAGCCCAGTGACGCAGTCAATGAAAAGGATACTCCATAAGCGACCGCCACCAATGCCACAATAGTGGCACTGACGGTTGCGGAAGTCTTGTTTTCTAAAAACGACAGCATCTTTGTTTACTCTATAGTACCGCCACCAAGTGTGCAGTGTCCTGTAATAATCAGTTTGCGCGATGTGTCCTGCTCACATTTTGGTCTGTCGTCGGAGATGCCACCTATGGTAAATACGCATTGGCTTTGAATCAGCCACGTTGAAGGAGCCTTAATAGTAAATCCACCCATTACGGCATCAATGTTGAGAATGGTCTCGCCTTCGGGCAGTGTGGTGTGAGTGAGGTCGAGTTCTATTCCACCGCATACCGCCTTAATGTTTCCGCCCTTGAACACTGGCTCCATAAACACCTGATTGACACCGCTACAGAAAAACTTGTAGTTGATGCGCCCGTCGTTATCGACATTGCGCTCCATATTGCCGTATTTTTCCGAAAAACCAGATTTAGTCTTCTTCCCAGGTTTGCGGAAAATCAGCAACAAGCCAACAACTACAAGCACCAATGGGATAAAGACAGTGCAGACCTGTTTTGGAGTCATTCCAAGGGCTGAAGTCAGGTCGTTCAAAAGGAATTTCCATTTGTCAAAACAGATGAACATTCCAATTGCAAGCAATATCAACCCTGAACGACGTCGTTGTAGAATAAGTGCAAGACCAATGATGAACAATATTGATTGAGGTCCAAAAATAATGTCAGCCAAAGCATCTGGCAATACATTCAACATTTGAAGCAACAAAACCACACCTGACAATATCATTACAATGCCCCAAGCGGTGCGTTTATTTCCAATTCTTTTTTCAGTTTCCATAATCATAATTTTTAATTGTAAATGTAATCAACTATGTCAAAAATCTCGAGGAAACATCGTGCGAAAACTTCCGGACAGCTCCGTTTGATTGTCATTCCTTTTGTTTTTCGACATTGCAAATGTAGGGCTGAAAGCCCCGTCAGCAAAGGCTTTATCGGTGAACCAATGGTTTTAACCCGACGAATGAATGATTGAACCGATGAAAAAAAATTGGTGGCTATTGCGAAAATGTGTTTTTGAAAAAACACAAATCGCTTCTTACTCAAAAAACTCGTAGAAATTGCCGTTTCGTGGTATCACCAAGGTCTTCAGCCCGACTTCCTGTGCCGAGACAGCGTTTTTTTCAGTATCCTCAATGAAAAGCGTGCGCGAAGGGTCGAGTTTCTGCTCGTCGATGACGGCCTGGAAAATCTCGTGCGACGGCTTCAGCAGGTGCATCTCGTGCGAAAGATATACGTGGTCGAATAGTTGGTAGAAGGTGACGCCAAACTCTCTTTGCAGTTTGCTGTGGAAATACTCGAAATGCGAATCGTTGGTGTTGCTCAACATCAACAATTTATGGGTGTTGCGCAGGCGTTTTATCCATTCAATGCGTGGCTCCTTGTAGTCGAGCAACATTGCGCACCACGCTTTTACAATCTCCTCGTCGGAATAGTTGGCACCCGTAATCTTGCGGACATTTTCAGCAAAGCCGGCCTTATCCATTTGTCCCTTCTCGTACTCCTGCATCAAGCCGGAAGTCTCAAGTTTCACTGCATTGTGCTTGCCGAACATTTTGGCAAATTCCATACGCGACAAGTCGGGGCAGATGTCGAGAATCACACCGCCGAAATCAAAAATTATTGTATCAAAATCAGAAAGGCGAATCATTGTAAATCATCAATAAGCGGGAACCTGAACACAAGGCTCTTT
The DNA here is from genome assembly GCA_937900725.1 of uncultured Bacteroidota bacterium. Taxonomy (GTDB): domain Bacteria; phylum Bacteroidota; class Bacteroidia; order Bacteroidales; family SZUA-534; genus RUG13583. Next base: position 1,974 of record CALCFP010000559.1, read on the forward strand.
TCAAATTTTTTTCTGTCAACAGGCTGAATCATTTGTATCTCCTTG
>CALCFP010000560.1 GCA_937900725.1 uncultured Bacteroidota bacterium
GATTGAGAGTCCGAGGCCCGTGCCGTTGTATTCTTTCGCAAATGTACGGTCAACCTTGCTGAATCGTTTGAATATGATAGGCAGTTCCTTTTCTGATATGCCTATGCCAGTATCTTGAACGTAGAATTCGATGGTGTTGTCCCAGGCCTTGCTTATGCCGAACTTGATAAATCCGTTGTCGGTGAACTTTATTGCATTGTCTATCAGGTTGGTGTAAATCTGCTTGAACTTGAAGATGTCGGTGCTGAATTCTATGTCGGCATATTTTGGTGGCAAGTCGAGTTGAAGTGATAGATTGTCGCTTTCTTCCAACTTGCTGTTATTCTTGTACAAACCTAAAATATCGTTGAATAAAGTGGTGAGTTTGCAGTTGTCCTTTTTGACGGTCATTTGGCCTGTCTCTATTTTTGAGATGTCTATTATGTTGTCAATCAATGTGACAAGGTCTTGACCGCTTTCCCTTATTTGGTCAATGAAATCTTCACGTTCGGTTTGTGTCAGGTCTTCGTCGGCAAGCAAGTCGCTGAAACCTATTATGGCGTTCATCGGTATTCTGATGTCGTGGCTCATATTTACAAGAAACGATGATTTCAGACGGTCGGCTTCTTGAGCCCGCTCTTTTTCCTTTATCAAGTCATCGGTGATGAGTTTGTTGTTGATGTGTCCTGCAAGTAGTGTGGCGATGCCCTGTATGTAGTTTATCTCAAAATTGTCGAGAGCGTTGTCTTCCTTGGTTTCTAGCAATATCGATCCGTAAGTCTTGTCATTGTTGGCAAGCGGAAAAATGTAGGCATTTCGAAGTCCAATGTTTGTTAGAGTGTCCGCAATGTCGACAGGAAGGCTCTTGACGTTGAATCCAAGTATCATTTTCCTTTCAGCTAGCATTTTGTTCCACGATTCGCATAGTGTGTGGTTTATGCTTGTGCCTGATTCAATGGAGGTTTGGCCTTGTGCCGTCCATTGATATTTCAGGTCGCCTTTGCGGTTGTTGTCAATGAATACGAGAATGCGTTTTGGCGACAAGTGGAATCCAACTCTTTCAAGTATCATCTCAAACGCCTTGTCGTACGAATTGTTTGAACTCGTAATGTTTATCGATTCTGTAATCAATTCAAAGCGTTGCAGGTGCCTGTTTAGTTCATTGCGAAGCATATAACATTCCGATTGGTCGGTTATGCAACAAATCAGTTTTCCGTTGTGTCTTCCTTTTATATTGATTACAAGGTATTTGGGTGAATTTGGAATGTCAACCTCAAATGTGTCATCATAGTTCTCGTCTATAGTATCTGGAACGGTTAGGCTGTACGACGCCTCTATGAAATCTGATAGCCTATGGCCTATGCACTCTTCTGCTACGGTTCCAAGCACTTCGTATGTTGCAGGATTGGCTTTTTCAATCATCCATGACAGAAGTCGATTGTCGGAGTCAGGCGCTTTTTTTAACAGTATGGCGCTTTGGCTGTAAACATTGTTGAATAGTGCCATATCCGTCTGCGTTTCTTCTTGAAATGCAGGCATGTCTTGCTGCCTTGACTCAACAGTCCTTATGTAGTCTTCTATTTTAAGGACTGCGTCAGGATTGCTTTTTTTCAGTAGTTCAAGTAGTTTGGTAACTTCTTTGCGACTTGTTTCTGTTCCTTTTGTGGACATTTTTATTTCCCAATTTGTTTGTGAAGATAATGTTTTTGTCGGATATTGGCAATTGATTGCCGACATAAAATGGTATGTGTTTGGTTATGTTTTTGGGGTTGGGGAATGATTTTGAATCTACTTTGCAAATAATAACTGAATAAAAAATCGCAACACATTAATTTGTTTATTTTTGGATTTTTAAAAATGTTCTAAAATGAAAATCAGATTTATCGCTTTAGTTGCACTTTTGGGGTGCTCTCAAATTGTCTCTGCGCAGATTACCGATGCTGAATCTGCTTTGCGCAAGCAAAATGCCGACACAGTAAACGGTTGGAAGTTGGGTGGCGTTGCTTCACTAAATGCCACACAGACTTCGCTTACCAATTGGGTCGGTGGCGGACAGAATTCAATATCAATCAATGGCGCGTTCAATGCGTTTGCCAACTACAGAAATGGCAAAAATTCGTGGGACAACACCCTCGATTTGGGCTACGGCCTTATGCAACAAGGCAAGGATGCCGATTTCCGCAAGACCGACGACCGTTTGGATTTCTCGTCAAAATACGGACGTGAGATGCGTAAGTCGCTGTACTATGCTGTAATGCTGAATTTTAAGACTCAAATGGACAACGGCTACGATTACGTTGACGATACCACCAAAAACAAGATTTCCGCTTTCTTGGCTCCAGCCTACGTCGTAGGCGCCATCGGTCTCGACTACAAGCCGAATTCATACTTCAGCGCTTTTCTTGCGCCTGTAACTCTTAAATACACCATTGTCAACGATCAGGATCTTGCTGATGCAGGCTCATACGGAGTCGACAAGGCAGAGTTTGATGAAAACGGCAATTTGCTGAAGCACGGCAAAAAGTCACGTGGCGAGTTTGGCGGTTACTTGCGTATCTTGTTCAGCAAGAACGATTTCGAGGCTGAAGCACTTAAGAATCTTTCAATAACATCAAAGGCCGATTTCTTCTCAAACTATGCACACAATCCTCAAAACATCGATGTAAGTTGGGAGACACAGATTGCAATGAAGGTCAACAAATACATAACCGTCAATGTATCGACTCATCTCATTTACGATGATGATATTGATGTTCCTGTCGGCGTTAACGACGACGGAACTACAAAATTCAGCAAGCGCGTACAATTTAAGGAGATTGCAGGCGTTGGCATAATGTATCAATTTTAACAACCGATTCTGATGCGCAAGCGTTTATTCTCATTGTGCGTGGCGTTGCTTTCAAGTTGCGCAACCTTTTCGCAAGGCTATAATATCAAGGTGCATATCGACGGCTTGGCCGACAGCACGGTGTACTTGGGATATTATTTCGGCGACAAGCAATATGTCAAGGACACGTTGGTGCTCGACCACAAAGCCAAAGGCGCCTTCAAGAGCGACAAGCCTCTTGAGGGTGGCATTTATTTTGTGCTTGTGCCAGGCAACACAATCTTTGAAGTGATGATTGACAAAGAGCAGTCGTTCAGCCTCTCGACAAAATATACAGGCAACTCAACCGACCTTACGAAATATCTGCAGACTGAAGGCAGTGCCGATGTCAAGATGTATGTCGATTACCAGCAGTTTATGATGTCGCAGAACGACAAGGCTATGTCGTTGCGAAAGCGTGCGCCACAGGCTACTGGTGATGCAAGAAAGGCCATCACCGACAGCCTCGATTTGCTCTATACCGAAGTCAAGGCTCGTTGGAACGATATCGAGAACAATCACCACAACTCACTTTTGGCATCGGTTCTGCGCATAAACAAGGACATCGACGTCCCTGATTTTCCGCGCGACTCGGCAGGCAACGTGCTCGATTCGGCTTTTCAATATAAATATTACAAGAAGCACTATTTCGACTATGTCGATTTCGACGACTCAAGGCTGTTGCGCACCGAATTCTTCCAGAAAAAACTCGACCGCTATATGGAGAAGATGATTCTTCAGGCGCCTGACACAATCATCAAGGAAAGCAAGATGCTCATTGACAAGTCTGAAGGAAACAACGAGATGTTCCGTTTCGTTGTGCAGACCATCTTCAACAAGTACAACAACAGCGACATTATGGGAATGGACAAGGTGCTCGTCTTCTTCGGCGACAACTATTACCTCAATGGCAGGGCCACTTGGGCCGATACTGCGTGGTTGGCCAAACTCGAGGAACGGGTTGAAGAATTGCGCTACAATCAGGTTGGAAATCAGGCTGTTGAATTGAAATTATACTCTTACGACGACAACCCAGTCACCATATCAGGAATCAATGCCGAATATACGGTTCTGTTCTTCTTCGAGCCAAGTTGCGGACACTGCAAGAAGGCTACTCCAAAGATGAAGGCGCTTGCCGACAAATATTGGGAAAAGGGCGTCGAAGTGCTTGGCGTCTACACCCAAACCGACAAGAAGGAGTGGGGCGATTTCATTGAGAGCCAGGGACTCGAAAATTGGATAAACGCTTGGGACCCGTACAATCAGTCGGGATTCCGACTGTTCTACGATATCCGAAGCACGCCGTCGATTTACCTGCTCGACCGCGGAAAGAAAATCATTGCCAAGCGCATCGACGTTGAAACGCTCGAAAAAGTGCTTGAAGATGAATATGCCAGAAAGGAAAAAAATAAATAACTTAAGGTCCACCAATTTGGTGGACTTTTTTGTTTTATCATTTGACGGCATTTATTCGTAATATTATTGACAATGCGACTGATAGCAACACTTTTCGCTTTCGCGATTACTATTGAAGCAATGGGCCAACAACAAAAAATAACGCTCGACGATGTCCTTTTGAACGGCACTTTTAGTGAGTCGGGAATAGTTCGTATATCGTCAATGTCCGATGGCGCACACTATTCGGTTTTGGAAGACGGCACACAAATATCGAAATACAGTTACAAGACAGGACAGAAGGTCGCGACAATCGCATCGGTCGGGCAGTTCGGCAACCCTGAAATAAAGTCGATAACTAATTACGTTTTCGACGGCGCTGAATCGAAAATCCTTTTCTATGTCGATAGACAAGATATCTACCGCCGTTCATTTACAGCAAGATACTACGTTTGGGACATCGCATCGCAAAAGTTGACGACCGTCTCCGACGAACGCCGTCAGCAAGTCGCCACTTTTTCGCCTGACGGTACTATGGTGGCGTATGTTAGCGACAACAATCTGTATGTCAGGAATTTGAATAATGATACGGAGATACAGGTGACTACCGACGGATTGTTCAACCATATCATTAACGGCATTCCCGATTGGGTTTACGAGGAGGAATTTGGCTACAACCGTGCATTCTGTTGGTCGCCCGACAGCAAGAATCTGTCGTGGTGCCGTTTCGACGAGTCGGCTGTGCCAACTTTCGGCTTCTCGGTTTTCGCGGGCGATGCGCCTAAATTGTCAGAGAATCAACTCTATCCTGCAACCTATTCATATAAATATCCAAAGGCAGGCGAATCCAATTCAATAGTCACTGTTTGGAATTATAATATTGATAATAAGCAGAAAACAAAAATCGATGTCGGCCCAGAAGCCGATCAGTATATACCGCGCATAACGTGGTCGCCAGCAGGAAAGTTGGTGATTTTCAGGCTAAACCGTTTGCAGAATCATCTTGAAATGCTGTATGCCGATGTGACTGACGGCACAACGCAGGTCTTTTACGATGAGCAAAACAAGTGGTTCATCGACGAAGGCGAGTTTAATTCGCTGACATTCAATTCCGATGGCTCCAGATTCTTCTTTATGAGCGAGCGCGACGGTTGGAACCATATATATATGTATAAATCCGGCGGAACTTTAATCAATCAGGTTACAAAGGGCAATTGGGACGTCACCGACTTTATCGGATATGACGAAAAAAACGGCATTGCATATTACCAAAGTGCCGAGTCGGCGCCAATCAACCGCGATGTTTATTCTATTAAGACCGACGGCACCCAAAAGACAAGGTTGAGCAAGGACGAAGGCACCAACAACGCTGTGTTCAGCGTCGGCTATCGTTATTACATAAACATTTTTTCAGATGCCAACACGCCAACGGCCTACACATTGCACAGCAACGACGGAAAATTGTTGCGGGTTTTGGAGGACAACCACGAACTCGTTTCTCGTATGGCCGAAAAGCCAGTTTGCAAAAAGGAGTTCCTGACATTTTCCACCCCTGATGGCATCAGCCTGAATGCGTGGATGATAAAGCCTGTCGATTTTGATTCCGCAAAGCGATATCCCGTGCTTATGGTGCAGTATAGCGGACCTAACTCACAGCAGGTGCTCAACGAGTTCAGCATTGGTTGGGAGCAGGTTTTGGCTTCAAGCGGATATGTGGTTTTCTGCTGTGATGGTCGCGGTACAGGCGCGCGTGGCGAGGAATTCCGCAAGATGACATATCTGCAACTTGGCAAGTACGAGTTGGCCGACCAAATCAACGGCGCCAATTATCTCAAATCGTTGCCTTTTGTCGATGCAGACCGTGTCGGCATATGGGGGTGGAGTTTCGGTGGCTTTATGGTGCTGAAATGTCTGACGCAGGGCGATGGCATATTCAAGGCAGGCATAGCCGTTGCGCCAGTAACCAATTGGCGTTATTACGACAATATCTATACTGAACGTTTTATGCGCACCCCGCAGGAAAATCCCGACGGCTACGACAGCAATTCGCCAATAACACACGCAAGTAACCTACAAGGCAATTTGTTGCTTGTTCACGGCTCCGCCGACGACAATGTCCATTGGCAAAATTCAGCCGAGATGTGCGAAGCGCTTGTCCAGGCCAACAAGCAGTTCGAATATTTTGTTTACACAAACCGCAACCACGGAATCCGTGGCGGAAACACAACATATCATCTTTATACAAAGAAACTTAACTTCCTGCTAAAGAATCTTTGATCAATTTGAAAATTGAAAATATAAAATTCCTGGGTGAACGATAAAATCATGAGAAACAATGCTTGAAGCAGCAATTAGGGAAATAAAAGAAGAGACTTGATATACTGATTTTTCTTTTGAAGCAGAACTTTCTTGTGCTCAAGTATATTATCCATTGCCAAATTATTATAGAGAAAATAATGCAAAATTTTTCTTATTTAAGCTTAATTCTGATATGAAATGAGATAAACATTTGGATCTTGATGAAAATGATTATCCTGTTGTAAAAATAAGCATTGATGATTTGAAAAATGGTATACAATCGATGCCTGATGATATTTGTTGATTAAATTCTAAAAAAATTTTATTGAATCATAATATTCAGGTTTAACTCTATCAAATCTATAACTCATGTTTTTATATTATCTAGTATTCTTGCGAAAAGCAAACGGTTATAATAAAATAAATAAGCACACAGGGGTGTCGTATAGCGGTAGTACATCGGTCTCCAAAACCGCTGATGTGAGTTCGACTCTTGCTACCCCTGCCATTGAGATTTAGTCGAACTAATCGACTTTAAATATAAAAAATGCCTAATTTCAATGGAAGTTAGGCATTTTTATTTGAAAATAAATATGTTAAAATATTTTTATTTGAAAGGAGCTTTGTTATGAAAATAAATTATCCAGTAAAATATGCCGCAATGCCTATTATAGAACAGATTGGCTGGTCTCCTGGATTACACGATCTTGAACGTGAATATGATGTAGTTTGCGTTATAGTATCTAAATGTTATTTAATAAAAGAATGTAAAAATTATAAAGAAAATGGCCGTGTTGTTAAAGAATATGAAGTGGTTTTCCCATATCAGCATGAAAGTTTTAATAGATATGAAAGAGAAATTCCAACTTATAATATATATGGTCCTTGTACTAACTCAAATAAAGTAGATGAAATTTTTGAATCATATGAAGAAGCATTAAATTATGTAACAATTAAAAATGATGAATTAGGCAAAAAAACTTGGGTATATTTGCCATACTCAGAAAATTACATGAAAAAAGTGCAAGCAAAAAAAGATGAGTTTAATTTAAGACTATCTAAATATAAATTATTAGAACAACAAATTTTATTAAGTACTGAAGATATGGTAATTGGTAAAAATAAAGAACTAAGCAATGTAATTAAAATTGACAATAACAACGCAAAGATTTGCTCCGCAAACATATATGAAGTATTAAATTTGTTTGATGATAACTATTTTGATATTTATAGCATTTCTCAAGAACAATATGATAATTTAATAAATCTTATTAAAACTGGTAAGTTTAATGATAAAAATCAAGTATTATATGAAGGGCATTTAGTTCATAACGAAAATGGAATATTATTAAATGATGAAAAGAATGAATATATTGGGCTTTCATTTTATACAACCGAATCTATTCAAGACATATTAAGCACTAAAAAAGAATATGTAGAAATAGATTTAAATAAAAAGGAAGGACCTGTTTTGACAAAACAAAAAAAGATATAAAATATAATAGAAAGGTATAAAAATAAAATTTGTCAATTGCCTTTAAAATCCTGCCATTGAGATTTAGTCGAACTAATCGACTTTAAATACAAAAGAATGCTTGATTTCAATGGGAATTAAGCATTTTTGTTTAATAATTTTTTTCAGGGAGGAAAAATATGTTTTTATACGAAGAAGATAAA
>CALCFP010000561.1 GCA_937900725.1 uncultured Bacteroidota bacterium
CCTTTCCCGTATTGAGGTCTACCACTACCATGTCCGAAGCCTTCATCGTGTCATAGTCGACACCTGATGGCTTGATTACTACGAGGCCTTTCTCACGGTCTATGCCGCTTACGTTGCCCCATGTGAATATCACAAGTCCCTGCTTAACCAAATCAAGGTTAGCCTTAAATACTTTTTCCTTTAATTCTTCTAACATATCATTTTTCAATAAATCCCGACACGAACTTAAGCATCGGGCTTGTAAATTAATAAAAAAACATATTCCATAATACTACTATTGCCGATGAAAACTCATCGGCAATAGCGTATAAAAATCTTATTTGCAACTATATATTACCATAAAGCAATATACAGAATAGCCAAGATAGCAATTACGGCCAAAGCACCAATATTGAACACCTTGTCAGTATGGAACAGGCTCAAGTCTGCATCGACAGCCTTGTGGTCCTGAACTTTGTCCAAAGCATTTGAACGCAAGTAGAATCCAAGTACAAGCAACATTGCAGCAAGGAAGAAGATTGCCTCGAAACCATAGATTTGAAGCACTTCAATCTTAACAACCAATTGCAGTATGCCAAGAATCAGGCACAAAGCACCTGAGCCAAGCAAGATGTTGCTCCAGGTCAATTGAGTCTTTACGGTATCTTCCGTCATTGCGACAGCGGCAACTTCGTTCTTCTTGTTGCACAACAACGATATGCCGACAAACAAAACCACCAACACCATAAATACATAGCCCATACGGAGCAAGAATGGCGTTTCAGGCATAATGAACTTGAACAGGATGCTGAAGAAGAATGTACCGATTGCGGCAACAACTGCTGCTGGGCCTGAAGAGCGTTTCCAAAGCAAGCCGAGACCGAAGATACATACGACACCTGGATAAACGAATCCTGAATATTCCTGTATGATCTGGAATGCCTGGTCGGCACCACCCATAATAGGATATACTGCAACCAAAGCAAGAACCAATGCAATGACTGAAGTAACACGACCAACATTTACAAGTTTCTTTTCTGAAGCATCCTTGTTGATGAACTTCTTGTAAACGTCCATTGTAAAGATTGTAGATGTAGAGTTGAACATTGAAGCCAAAGATGAAATGACAGCGGCTGTCAATGCTGCGAACGACAAACCTTTCACTACAACTGGAGTAAAGTTGCGGATAAGGAATGGATAGGCATCGTCAGAACGTTCGATTGTTCCTTGTAGGTCGATTGCATTGTTCAGCAATTCAGGGTGCTGCCAAATAAGGAATGCGCAAACACCTGGAATGCAGACGATGAATGGGATCAAAATCTTCAAGAATGCGGCAAACAACAAACCTTTCTTTGCTTCGTCAAGGCTCTTTGCAGCCAAACCTTTTTGGATAATATATTGGTTGAAACCCCAATAGCCAATGTTAGTCAGCCAAAGAGCACCGATAATCAGAGCCAAGCCAGGAAGTGTGAAGTATGGATCGTCAGTGATATTGGTATAAAGATCAGCGTTACGATTAACCACAAGGTTAAAGTGTTTGTCACCTTCAATAGTGCCAAGTTTGTCCATCACGGCACCCAAAGCAGAAACTGCGCCGTCGGCACCCAAAAGCGGTGCAATGTAATCAAGAGTGAAGTAAGCAGTAATCAAACCGCCACCTACGAGGAATGTCACTTGCATAACATCGGTCCAGGCAACAGATGCCAAACCTCCGTAGATAGAATAGGCACCTGCGATGAGGAACAGAATCAGGATGATTGTAAGCAGTGTCATATCCATACCCATAAATCCGATTATGGTAGGCAAGCCAAGAATCTGCTTGATAGCCAAGGCGCCCAGCCAAGCTACAGATGTAAGGTTGATGAACACGTACAGGAACAACCAGAATGTCGAGAATGCCAAACCCACGCCCCAGTTGTAACGGTCGCTAAGGAATTGCGGGATTGTAAAGATGTTCTTCTTGATCATCACTGGCAACAGGAATTTGGCAACAACAAGCAATGTTGCGGCAGCCATAAGTTCGTATGCTGCAATTGCAATACCTGATGCAAAAGCAGAACCAGACATACCGATGAACTGCTCTGCCGAAATGTTGGCAGCAATAAGTGATGCGCCAACGGCCCACCAAGTCAAAGTGTTACCTGCCAAGAAATAATCCTTTGAATTTTCAGCGCCATTGGCACCTTTCTTTTTTGCCATCCATTTTGGGATGAACACACCACAGCCAACAAGGATTAAAATGTAAACCGCAAAAACCGCATAGTCGGCAAATGCGAATCCGTTGTTGCTCAAACTTTCTAAAATACTATTCATTGTTTTTCAAGTTGTGCGCAGATACAACTGCGCTGTTACATAATTAGTTGTTAGTAATCATTATTTAGTACAAGGTTTGTCACATTTTTTGTCTTTGCAGCATTCGTCAGTGCAAAACTTATAAACACAGATGCTGTAATAATTCTCACCAGGATTGAGTACAACCGATGGAAAGTCAGCCTTGTTTGGGCTATCTGGGAAATGTTGTGTTTCAAGGCAAAGAGCATTGCGGTAGCCATAAACCTTGCCGTACTTGCCAGTTTCCTTGCCTGAAATGAAATTGCGCCATCCGCGGTGTCACCTACGAAGTGATTTCAGATTTGCAGGCGAGCGCCATACTCAATGAAATTGCCGCCATAGAACTGAACACCTGGCTCGTTTGTAAACACTGCCATACTAATACCAGAAACAGGGCTGGTAACCTTTGCAGCGAAAGTCAAACCGCTGTCAGCAGCATTCAATACGAAATTGTGGTCGTAGCCATTGCCAAGTTTGATTTGCTCGTCATCAGAATTGATGCGTTCGCCAATTGCAGTAGGAGTTCTAAAGTCAAGTGGAGAATTGTCAAGTGATGCCAATTCACCTGTTGGTATCAGGTTTGAGTCAACTGGAGTGAATCTGTCAGCATTGATAGTCAACACGTGATCGTTGATGCTGGTAGATGCGTCGCCTGAAAGGTTGAAGAATGAGTGGTTTGTCAAGTTGCAGACTGTTGGCTTGTCAGTCTCGGCAAAGTATTCAATCTTGATAGAGTTGCATTTAGTGATTGTATAGACAACCTTAATTTGGAGATTGCCAGGGAAGTTTGCTTCGCCGTCCTTTGAAAGGTAAGAAAGTTCGACAACGCTGTCGCTCAATTGCTTGCCGTCCAAAACCACGCTGAAATAGCCTTTTGAGCCACCGTGCAATGAGTTAGGGCCATCGTTTGCC
>CALCFP010000562.1 GCA_937900725.1 uncultured Bacteroidota bacterium
TGATAGTCTTGTTGAGCGGGTTGCCCACCACCAAGTCGGCGGTTGCCTTTAGGTCGAGATCCTCAAGCACCTTGTTGACAGCCTCGTCAATCTGTTCCTCGGTATAGTTGCTGAAGCACAGTTTTGCGCTATAGTAAAGGTTCTGGTAAACAGTAAGTTCCTCTATCAGCAAATCGTCCTGCGGAACAAAGCCGATAACACCGTTAAGCTTCTCTTTTTCGCTGTAGATGTCATATCCATTGATGAGAATCTGGCCGCTTTGTGGCTTCAAGTTGCCATTGAGCACGTTCAGCAATGTCGATTTTCCCACGCCGCTGCCGCCCATAATGCCAATCAGTTCGCCACCTTGCTCGCAGAAATTGAAGTTATGAAGGCCGTTCTTGCTGCCGCGGAAACGGAATTCGACTTCCTTTGCGGTGAACACCACCTTTTCGGCGCTCATCGAGTTGATGAACTTGGAAACTATGTCGCTGTAATAAATGGAACCAATGCGCGGGCTGCGGATTGCCGAACCTTTTGGCAACATATATGTCCGGTTCAGCATAATGACGTGTCCGTTCAGGTAAAGGTCGGTCTCACCCACATAACGGAATGCGTATGTATTGATTGACGGCAGGAACAGGATAATGATTCGCCCATCCAAATCCTTAAATTTCAGATGTTTGAAACCTTCATATACCGACTCATCGTTTTTGTCGAGAATGAGGGCGTTTTCCTTGTGCGGAATTTCTTCAAGCGATGGGTTTAGAGTGAATGTGTGGCAGTTGATATACTCATCTTCAGGAATATTGAAGATGTCCGACACTGTCTTCACAAAATCAAGTTCCTTTTCGGTTATGGCTTCGCCGAAACTTACAAACTCAAGCAACTGAAGCAATACCAACAACTTCTGCTCTTGCTGCAACTCGCCGTTTATCTGTTCGCAGATGCGAAGCACCTTGACAGAGTTGAGAGATGTACGCTTGCGGTCCTGCTTGGCATCGTCTTTCTTGACGCCACCACTACGTTCCTCGACATACTGGTCGAACAAGCCCAAATATTCGGTCACCTGCTCCGAACTCAGCATCATACGCAGATACGACTCTACAATGGAACGGGAATTTTCATTTACTCCGTCCTTGTTTGCTACGGCTATGATAGCGAACAATTGCATCAAAGCCTTTAAGATAGATTCACTCATAAGGTGTGTGTCCTATAAAATCCAGTAATTAATGTAAAGAAACAAAAAAATGCATTATTACAATGACATTTATGTCTGGTAATTTTGATTTTGTTTCAAACAGAATGCATTTACTCAATACTGGACAGCGGTAACAATGTGAATCTTTTCATCTCGGCATGAATACAGGACTCACTTGTCACAGCAGGCATTGCGCCTAAATGATGTGCACAGGTGCTTCTGGGAAGATTCTCTCAACCTTGTCTAATAAGAGTCAACCATCGCTTCGCCAACTACCAAGTTGTTGTATTTGGCAGAATTACACAAATGCATCGGGAATCTGTTTTCACAGACTCATACCCTTTTTAGTAAACCTTGAAGCCTATTATCTTGCGCACCTCGTTGAGAGTCTTTGAAGCGCTTTCGCGTGCCTTTTCGGCTCCTTGGCGTGCTATCTTGTCGAGCAGTTCGGTGTTGCTTGAATACTCGAGAATGCGCTCGCGGATTGGTGCCAATGTCTTCACGATGTCCTCGGCCAACTGCTTTTTCATGTCGCCGTAGCGGATTGAGCAGTCGTTCCACTTCTCGTCGAAGTATTTGTATGTTTCCGGCTCGCTGGCAATCTCCATAAGTGTGAAAAGGTTCTGTATCACTTCTGGCTTCTCGCTGTTTGGCGCTTGTGGTCCGGCATCGGTGACGGCTCGCATCACTTTCTTCGAGATTGTCTTGGCATCCTCGAAAAGATAGATGCAGTTGCCCTCGCTCTTGCCCATCTTTCCGCTGCCGTCGAGACCTGGGACCTTTACGGCGTGGTCGCTGAAGTAGAAATTCTTTGGCTCGGGGAAGTATTCAACCTTGTATATGTTGTTGAAACGGCGAGCGCACTTGCGTGCCATTTCCATATTCTGCTCCTGGTCCTTGCCTACTGGCACTTTTACTGCACGGTGCTGAAGTATGTCGGCGGCCATGAGAGTAGGATAGGTGAACAAGCCGGCATTGACGTTGTCGGGTTGCTTGCGCGCCTTCTCCTTGAATGTGGTTACACGGCCCAACTCGCCTATGTAGGTGTTCATGTTAAGATACGAATACAGTTCGATTGTCTCTGGCACATCGCTCTGTATGTAGATTGTGGCCTTGTCGGGGTCGATTCCGCAAGCCAGGTATTCGGCAAGTATGGTGCGTGCGCTGTTTTGTATATTTTCAGGTGTAGGGTGTGTTGTGAGCGAGTGCCAATCGGCTATGAAATATAGGCAATTATACTCGTCCTGCATCTTCACAAAACTCTTTACTGCTCCGTAATAGTTTCCCAAATGCAGGTTTCCTGTGGGACGAATTCCGCTAACTACTGTTTCCATCTTTTTACATTTATGGACGCAAACTTAAACGAACTAAAATTAAATCCATTGCTTTTGTGCCAAATTTATGTGCCGATAGGACAAAAAAGGTGAAAAACTATGCCGCCGTAGCCTTTTTACTGGCTGAAAGACCGACTTCCGCCGTTTTTGTCCGATTGCCGTTGTAAATGATGCATACAAGCAAAAATGGCATATCTTTGTTCTGAGGTTAGATGTTTGTACATGACAACACAAATTTATTTAATCTTTCTTGGGGAGGCACTTGCCTTCCTTTTTTTTGTGTTGTTCACTCTATATGACGCTCTCAGGAGGTTTTGCACCTCCTGCCGCTAGGCAAACCTCTGCAAAGGAATTTTATCATCTTTTTCCTATCGCAGAAATTGCACTTCTATCTTGAATCTTTAAACCTATTAATCATAACTTTATTTATCCTTTACACAACGATACAAGTAGTAAACCACATCATATTCATTAACAGAAATGCGGGCTATGCCTTGATTGCCACTCCAAAGATACCTTATTATTTGACTATTACTATCGTTAGGGTCTTTTGTGCTTGTAAGAAACATCGACAAAGTCCCTATATGAAATGCTCCTTCAGATATCCAATCCGACCATACCGAACCATAAGGCCGGGCATTAAAGCCATTGCTTCCTTCTATTATATTTTGTAAGGAATCATTAGTTATCCATTCTTTCTCAGAGATAAGGCTTCTAAAAATGCCCTTATTCTTGCCAACATATTTTATGGTATCAGTTATTTCTTTATTGAAATTTTCGAGAAAGGTGCCGCCTCTACGTATTGCACTTTCCATTGAAAGTTTAATATTGATTTCTCCATACATATTTGCTTTCGCATAATTACTACAATCTGTTTTTTTTACACCATAAGTGTATTCCAAATCTTGCCAATCGTCATCTGTCGCTAAATGGAACCCATCGGGTATTAAATCAATATATTCAATAGCATCATAATTATATGCCCGCGCCTTAAATCCTAATGGCGAAATAACCTCGCAAGAACCTCCACATATTCCTCTTAAATCTTCAAGCAGCCAAGTGCGATTGCCAATTTGTCCCATGCGATAAACATTGAATTGCATGTCAGCGGCATATTTGGCGCGGTCAAGAAATATGTATTTTGCGGTGTCGGAAGTTACACTAAATGAGTGTCCGTCAATCTCACCTTCATATATCACGTTGAATCCATAAACAACAGGCTCGTAGTATTGCGCTTTCGAGTCGGTGATATACTGCATATTTTGAGTCAAACTCGCTGCCTGCCGAGATATAGCAAGAGTCGGTCATTGCAGACAAATCTATTGGGGTGTTGTCATATTTGCAATCTTTATCTGGTGTTAATGTCAGTTTTGTGGCTTTCATATAATCACTTTGTTCCCATTTTACTATTGCAGCCCAATCGCCTTCAACATTATGTATTTCGGTTATTTGCGGCGGTGTCACATAATAAAATGAACGGACTTCGGATTCTATGTATTCGTCGGGGTTTGGATTCTTTCTATCACGCACCCTAACGCACCAATAATATTTTGTAAATGGCTCAACATCACTCAATGAAATGGAACCAAGATTGTCGGGGGAAGTTCCTACTGCAATACGGTCCGAATAACCTTCTTTTTCGCCACTATAAAAATACTCATCACGCAAGGAATCCTGTTTTGCGAATACTCTGCCATCGTCAATCAGCAGTTTAATGTCTTCCGCGGGGAAACTCGGCTTATCATCGTCCTTCTTGCAAGAATTGAAAGTTACCATTAGTGCCAAAGCAGCAATAGCGGTTGTTTTAAAGATTTTAGAGTTCATTGTTTTATAAGATTTATTAATATTTATATTCAACATTTATTTGTTTTGTGCTTGTAATCAAACTTTTACCCGGCAATTTGTATTGCGCATTTATCGGGTAACTACCTTCAGTAAGACTTGGTAGGTTATCAGTTGCTATCAGTTTGTCAATACCTTCCGACGATTTATGCGTTGTTCTGTAGTTTGCCAAATATACTTTAGTATTGTAAAAATCGGTGTTAATAGATGGTGAAATGGCATTGCAGAACGAGCCGTATGCGTTGCGAGGAGCAAAATTGCCTGTCTCTACTTCTGTATCAGTAAGTGTGCGATTCGTTTCCATTCGACCTATCACAACTACATCTGAATGAGTCGGTGGTGTTATTGTTTCTACTATATTTTTTACATCACTGTTTTCGTAAAGCAATGGTGCGATTTTATTTATATACCATATAGTGTTGGAATAGTCAGGATATAATATCATCATGTCGTTTTCCATATTAGCGTAATTATATTCTAATCCATCCACCCATTCTGGTTTACTACTTAAATCTTCTGTGTTTGAATACAATTCATATAAAGTGCTGATAACCTGCCTCGCAATAGTTTACAAAAAATCTGTTCTAATTCTTTACACATCTAAGTGGAAACTTATAATACTCATCTTTCATATATGCCCCTAACATAACAAGTTCAGAAGGTTCCATAAAAAAAGCCACACCTCTATCTGTATAACATAGCAACAATACATAATTATTATAGCAGTAATAAGCAGCCCCTATGCCTTGAGCTCTAAGTTCATCTTTGGCATATACAAAACCAAAAGGTTTGATATTAAGCAAGGACGTTGTCGGACAAATATTATTGCCAACACTGTCAACCCAATCTGAAACAGATGCAAACACTTGCCAAACATCAACTTTGCTTGACTTCAGACATAAATTTGAAAAGGCACTTACATTGTTAAAAACGCCATTTGTGTTATAATAGCCATCCAATTTACTTTTATAATCCAAATCATAGTAAGACAATAACTTTTCCCAATCATCATTTCTTGCTATATGATATCCTGCGATAGGACATTCAGTATAATGCCAGTAATCCATATATATATTATATAATATGCCTTTGGAACCACTTGCCAATTCAGATACTACATTTCCACTATTATTAAATTTATTATCAAATCCGCCGGATGTATATCGTAAATCGTCCGCCAACCATACTTGGTCTCCAATTTCAACAATTCTATATACGTTGAAATCAACATCAGCGACAAAATGCTTTTTGTCCAACAAAATATCCTTTTCAATTTTATCGTCGCATACATTGGGTAGGACAAACTCGCCCGAAAAATCTGCTGTTACTTTAAACTTATACAAAACAGGTTCATATACCATGCCTTTTGCGTCGTCAAAGTCATGATACATATACTTTATATCAGAATTATCTGCAGATGAGATGACAAATGAATCTTGCCCATCTGGAACAATAAATGTTTTTGTTTCAAAACCTTCATCAAAAGGGATCATTTCAATTTTTATGTTATTGAAATGTCCATTTGATTGGCTGAACTTAAATTCTATACCAGCAATATTTTCACAATAATCATGCTCTTTAACAAGAGGATCTATACAATAAATTTTTCTTGGTTTAGAATATTCAGTATCACCTGAACTTCCAGAATATATCGCTTGCCAATAATATGTTTTGTTTGCTTCAAAATAAACTCCTTCTCCACTTTGGGGTATTTTGGTGTTGATATCATCTTCAGTTGCTCCATAATAAACACTCAGGGATGAATACTTGGCAAAATCGGTATTATGATACTCTACATCTGAAAAGACGACAGACTCATCGCTTAATTTACAAAAAGAATCGTTGTATTGCAATTCTTCCTTTTCACAAGAGTTAAAAACAAAAGATAGTGTCAATAAGTTCAAAAACTTAAATAATAAGATTTTTCTTTTCATAAATAATAAATTTTAATATTGATATTCAATGTTTATCTGTTTTGTGCTTGAAATATAGTTTTTTCCAGGTAATTTGTATTGTACGTAAAATGGATATATTCCCTCAATTAGTCCAGGTATGCAATCTGTCTGCAACAATTGAACCACACCATTGCCAACTGTATGCGTACAAGAATAACTAGCCAAACTACTAACATATTCACAATAAGCTAAATTTATATATTTTGATATATTAATGGAAAATGCCCCTGTTGAAACTCGTGCAGAGAAAATTCCATTAGCTAATTCAGATTCGGCTAACAACTTATTATTATCAACTAATCCTAATGCTACCATAGAAATACCTATTGGAGGCTTAATGTTTCCCAACACATTACGAACATCGGAATTTTCATAAATTAATGGTGCTATTTCATCATTATACCATTTCATGTTATTGTAATCTGGCGTCAATATTAATAAATTGTTTTGTGGATTATTAAAGTCATATTCGTAACCATCAAACACCTCAGGCTTATTACATATATCAACGATGTTAGATACTAACTGATAAACAGTTCCTGCAATTTGAATTGCCTTATAATTTTCCACCTCAAACCCATCCATCTTCTCGCTAAACGTACCATAAGAGCTCGTCCTAAAATGTGCCGTGTAGATGTCGGTAACGTCGAGCACCTCCATGTTGCCTTCGGCGT
>CALCFP010000563.1 GCA_937900725.1 uncultured Bacteroidota bacterium
AGGTTTGGCACACGGGAACTATCAGGTTCGTGTTGTTGATGCCTATGGTTGTGGCGACACACTTGCATTTGATATATCAGAACCGCTTAAGTTGACAGCTTACGAGTTGTCTTCTACATTGCCTACCTGCCACGATTATTCCGACGGATCGGTCAAGGTGGGTGTTATTGGTGGCACAATGCCATATACTTATTTGTGGAGCGACGGCCAGAACAGTGACAATGCAGTCAAACTTGTTGCAGGTTCACATTATGTAGATGTAACTGACAAGAATGGCTGTTCTGACCGCAAGTATTTCAATCTTGACAATCCAAATCCTGTTGTCGTCGACATTCCTGATGTTGTCAATATATGTTCAAACCAAACAGCCGATTTGGATGCAGGCAATGCTGGAAGTTTCTTCCTGTGGAGTGGGGCCGACAGCTTTGAGTCGGTGGCTCAGTCTATCTCTGTGAAAAAGGCCGGCACTTACAATGTCACAGTAACTACTCCAGTTGGTTGTGTTGGCACTAGTTCCACATTGGTAAATGTATCTGAAAAGGAAATCAATGCCAACTTCCTGCTACAGTCTGATGCGTATGTTGGTGATACCATTGTAATGATTGAGATATCATGGCCTTTGCCAGAAAGCATCGAGTGGGCATGCCCTGACGGTGTGAATATCATAGAGGATGGTGGCGATGAGATAATGTTTGTGGCTGACGAGGTTGGTTCATACAACATTGGCCTTACTACTTACAATGATATCTGTATGGAACAGACGTTCAAGTCAATTACAGTCAATCCTAAAGATCAAAAACCTGTCGCACAGGCCCAAGACAAGGGTAAGATTATCAAGTCTGCAAATGTCTATCCGGTGCCGGCTACAGGTCCGTTTAACCTCGAAATAGAACTAAATGAGGATCACGATGTCAATATCGAGATTGTGCATATTTCCGGCAAGATACAAACTGTAAAGCACATGAAGGGTGATAGGCATTATATTCTGAACTTCAGCAATGCCGATATGAATGCCGGAATACATACTATTAACATTACATCTGGCAATGAGTCGGTAACTAAGAAACTTGTAATTGTAAAATGATGAAATCATTCCGTATCATATTGTTTGTCTTTGGCGTTCTGATAATTTCCAATTTGCAGAACGTTAGTGCCCAGTCATACCCAGTTCAGGCCAATCTGTATGTTTTGGCGCCATATAGCCAGACATACAGCGACTACTATGCCGATGGTCAGCAACGCATGTTTGTGAACGTTTTGCTGAATGACATGAATCAGAGCCAGCTTGACGTTGTATTGCATTTCACCATAACCAGCAACAACCTCAAGCTTACCACCAATCCAAACGCCGCATTGCCGCCTGTTCGCATAAACTGCGGTCAGTTGACGAGGATAGAGGGCAGCGACCTTGCACAATACTTGAAGTCCGACATCATGCTGGCAGAAGGGCGAAAGGCGGATGAGTTCCGCAAGAGTGGCAAGCTGCCCGAGGGACATTATGAGTTCAAGGTGGAGGTTGCCGAATATTACCGCAAGGCGCGCATATCAGCGCCGGCATATTCAACTGCATGGATAATGCAGGGAGAAGCTCCTGTCTGGACTATGCCGCAAAATGGAGCCAAGGTTGATGCCATAAATCCGCAGTTTATGTTGTTTGGCTGGATGACCCCCGATGCTACAGGTTCATCATTGGCAAATGCCCGATACAAATTCACGCTATGCGAGGTGCCAAGTCAAGTGACGCCAAGTGTGGCTATCAAGTCGGCCAACCCGCTCTATTCGGAGGAGTTGTTGCAGACCACGCTTGTGTACGGACCAGACAAGCCAATTCTGGAGCTGGGCAAGCTGTATGTCTGCCAGGTACAGGTATATGATGCCGACGGCAACGCCACGTACAAGAACAACGGCTACAGCGAGCCGCTCACGTTCAGGTACGGTGAAGTGTGCGAACCGCCTACGGGTCTTAAACATACTGATATAACAAAAAAAGGCGCCACAATTAACTGGAACAACAAGAACAATCATAGTGGCTACGATGTGGAGCTTAGGGAGGTTGCCGATGGTGATGCCAGCGAGTGGTACACATGGCAAGTCGATGGGGCTGAGCACAAGTACGAAGTCAAGCAACTGGCTCCCGGCAGCAAGTATGAGTACAGAGTTTCAGCCACATGCGGTCTGCGTTCAAACGGCATAAAAAGTGCCTATACCGATACAAAGACATTTATCACTAGCGAAGCTGGCAATTCGGAGTATGATTGCAGCAAGATTGAAACGCCAGTCAAGCCTGCCGACAACACGGTATATCCATATCTTGAAGAGGGCGATGAAGTTACATCGGCAGGTTTCCCGTTCACCATACTTAGCATTACCAAGAACAGCGATGGAATATACAGTGGACAATGCTCGTGGCACATGCCCTTGTGGGGAATTACCATACTTTGCAACTTCACCGACATCACCATAAACAGCCTTCATGAGGTGCTGAGCGGGAAGATAGAGGCTACACACGACAAGATACAGGCCCAAGCCGTATCGCGCCTTCAGAACGTTGCCTACATGCCTATAGGCACGCAGGTGCCAGCCTCTTATACTCCCGATGTGGTGAAAACAATGGATGAGGTTGTGGATTCAGTGAAGTTTGTCAACGGGCAGACAGCCATATATGTAGCTGGCAAGGAACCAGAATACGTAAGCGCCACCGACAACGTGTTTGTGAAATCGGCCGATGGCAACTACTATGCCGTTGAAGACGGCAAGATTTACCCCAAGCCGTCAAACCTCGATGCCGAAGGCAACATTTCACTGTCTTATCAGGAACAGCTCACAGCCACCTTTAGCAGAGGAACTTTGGGCCCTCATTATGGTTTCGATGTGTACAGCGAAGAGAAGAAACCGTTTGCTGGGCAGTATGACCAGTACGTGGTTCACTCCAAAGACAAGTATGCATCATGGATGTCCATGCCTCAAGGTAGCGCAAATGTAGTCTATGCCACCATTGAAGGAGGCACGAGCTCCGACATGCGTTTCCGAATGAGTGGGCAAGACCTTCCTATTACAAAAGATTCCGAGAATGAGAATTCCGTATATGTGACTGTTACAAATGCTGGCAATTGCGAAGCCTATTACACCACAACCGACAAGAAAAACAACAGCATAGAGGTTTTGGCAGGCCAGCTCAATGTCGCCACCTACCCAGAACAGAGCGTCAATCTGTGCATAGTGGAGGTGAACAGCACCCAGTACCCGTACGCCATAAATACTTTGCAGAATTATCTTAACCAAGTGTATGGAGCGTCAATCACCAAGCTGAATATCAGCTCAGCCAAACTTACTGTAGCTGGTTTCAATGGCACCTTGAGCGACAAGGACAGCGGAGCCATGAGCGCCTACAACAAGGATATGAAGGCACTTGTCAAGGCTACCAAGAAGATGTCTGGTTACGACCGCGACACCTATTACCTGCTCATGGTGCCACAAAGCCAGAACAGCTCGCTCACTGGCTACATGCCCGTAAACAGCCAGTATGGCTTCATCTTCACCGAGGCCTGCAACAGCCAGGATGCCATTAACCGCGCCATAGCCCATGAGTTAGGCCACGGCGCCTTCCACCTGTGGCACACTTTCAGCACCGAGAACAAGTACGTTGCATCCCAAGGCGCCACCACCAACCTTATGGACTATTCAAACAACGCCACCTCCACCGACCTCTACAAGTACCAGTGGGACTTCATCCACAACCCTGAGTTTGTGATTTTCAGAGGCGATGACGAGGAGGGGGAGATTCGCGAAAAAGATAACATCCGATGGATTGGTGATTGGCTCGAAGGCTACGCGTCAGACAATCTTGAAAAAATAGTGGAAGACAAATTGACCTTATTTAATGATGTAGCTAAAAACTATGATTCATATTACAATGAATCAAAATCAAAAGATGTTGATGTTTCTGATGGCTGGTCAGTGAGATCATCCTCACATAAAATGAGTATAGGCAAATCCTTGTTTGAAAAAATATCGAAACTAGAAGCTCCTAAATTCACTCTTCATGAGAAGGGTGTATATTTTGAGGAGTACAAGTTGGAAGATGTAGATTATAGATTGGCTGTATATTCTTATAGTTCGAGCGTTCAGCTGAATGTGGAAGATATCAAGATAATGTCATACTCCGATTTGGCAGACAACAAGAACATCAAGGCAGGCTACACAAACCTTGAAGGAGGATACGGTTTGATTGTATTCTATCAAAATAGCGCTCCGATAATGGTTTTGCAGATAATTGACAAGACCCCAGAGAAAGCCGTTGATAAGTGGCTTAACTATTTATCATTGGTTCTCCCATCTGATGAGCAGAAACAAAAAGATGGCGAGAATGCAAGCGGATTTGAAATACATCCAATTGATAAACTGATTGAGATATGGGAGTCGTTCTTCAAAAGTGATAAATTTATAACTTTGGAAAAGGAGAATGAACTAACGCCAGCAGAGATTAAGGAGTATCGAGAATATATAAAGACGCTTCCAGTGGATGAACAAGGTGATTGGTATTTGGAACTGCAAAAGAAGGTGCCTTACCATAATCAGAGGGATAATGAGTCGACAGATGTGCTCACTCGTACTTGCAATTATAGTTACGATGAAGAAGGTAAGGCAAGCGAGAAATGCGGTGACTATATTGCTGATGATTATTCGACTTCATATAGTGAAAAACCCGCTTGGGCAAACAAGCTTGACGAACAAATCATTTATGGTAAAAACGATAAAGGTGATACAGTCAAAACACAGGTAATAACCAAATATTCGGGCAATATTGGCTCGATTATGTGTAATTTAACATCGCTCTCGATGGGGCTTGAATATCTTGGTATTTCGTGTCCTGAGCAGAATGTTCAGTTCGAAGATTATCTTGAAAAAGTAAGAGAAGATGAACAATTGGAATATCGTGGAAGTTTTCAAACTTGGTGTGATTTGGCAAAAAATATTTTTCAAGTTGAAATGGACAATAAACCATACAATAATTCCTTTTCCAAAGTAAAGGATAATCTTACGAAAGATGTTTTAGCCTTATTGAAAACAGGTAAGTTTGTAATAATGTCTGTTTGGCCAAGTTGCAAGGGACACATAGTGCGCATTGTGTCTATTTCTGGCGAAGGAATTACAGTTGATGATCCATTTGGTGCGGTTACCGATTTTAGTGTTCGCGAAAATTGTAATAGTGGCGGTTACGACAGCAACGATAAGACAAGCGAATCTGCCCAA
>CALCFP010000564.1 GCA_937900725.1 uncultured Bacteroidota bacterium
CTCCAACCCAAACCAAAATATCTATATATCCATCAAAATTTGCATCGACAAATCTAATTCGTTCTACCCAATTCTCTTCTACAAATTCTTCTTTATCTAATTCTTCTTTGATGCTATCTAATAATTTTTCTTCAGCCATAACTTTACCTACTTATTATCACAATTAATATGAAATATTTCAACTTAAATTCTAATTGGCTCACCACTCTTGAAGAATTCTACAAGCGCATCACGTGCTGTATAAGGTGGATATTCTTTAAATGATTGTTGAGGAGCGTTTGCAGCTTCTGCAATATATGAAATAGTTACACAAGTTGTTTTTTCCGCTGATACAGTCCAGCCCATCGACACCCTTGTGGCAAGCGCCGACACGGTTGCAGTGTTGCCTGATTCCGTAAACTCCGATACTGCGCAGGTGTTTGCAAAATCACGCCAGCAAGTTTTTTCGGAGAAGGAAGGCAAGCCTATCGCTCGCAAGACCGGCAACTTCTCGATTAACAAGGCAATGGAAGAAACCGATTGGATGATTGGCGTAGTTATCTTCTCGTTTATTCTTTTTGCCTGGACCAGAATGATTTACGGAAAATTCGTAGGAATGGTGACACAGTCGGCTGTCAACTTCTACACTGCTCGCCGTGTTTATGAGGAATCTAACGTGATTCTCGTGCGAGTTTCCATTTTGCTCAACATCTTGTTTTACATTAATATAAGCCTATTTGCAAGCCAGTGCTTGAACTTCTTTGACGTAGATTTATCAGGATTATCAAGTTTCCAGTGGTTTGGAATATGCGGATTGGCATTTTTCGCAATTTACACGCTCAAGACTTTGGTGTTGAAAATACTTGACTTCATTTTCGACACAAAGACATTTGGATTGTACAATTTCTCAGTATATCTCTACAATAAAATGTACGGGCTCTTGTTGTTACCGTTGGTTGCAATGATTCCTTTCGTTCCCGATTTTATTGCTGAAAAACTCGTTTATTTAGGCATTATCTTATTCATATTCTTTTATGTATCTATATTGTTCAGAGGACTGAGAATTTGCATAAAAAATAGGGTTTCAATTTTCTATTTGTTTTTCTACCTTTGTGCCCTTGAAATTTTGCCCCTGCTTGCAATATATAAGTGTGTGCTTAAGTATGTGTTGTAGTGGCATTTCTAAGGAAGTCTAACTAAAACCGAACTAATTTGAAAATCAAGAAAATTTTGGTTTCTCAACCAAAACCTACGACTGAAAAGTCACCGTATTTTGATTTGGCTGAAAAATACAATCTGAAGATTGATTTTAGGCCCTTCATTACTGTAAAGCCTATTGAAGCCAAGGAATTCCGAAAGAACAGAATCAACATACTTGAACATACTGCTGTTATTTTCACAAGCAAAAATGCGATTGACCATTTGTTCCGAATGTGTGAGGAGATGCGCGTAACTTTGCCTGACGATATGAAGTATTTCTGCATAACAGAGGCTGTCGCACTTTATCTTCAGAAATACATCACTTACCGCAAACGCAAGATTTTCTTCGCCCAAAACGGCAAGTTCGACGAACTGCTCACATTGATTGACAAGCATAAGGAAGACAAGTTCCTTCTTCCTTCGTCTGACAAATACAAGCCTGAAGTTATCGAAAAACTTACGGCACACAATATCAGCCACACTTTGGCAATTCTTTACCAGACAGTGGCTACCGATATGTCGGACATTGCAGACCAGAACTACGACATTCTTTGCTTCTTCAGCCCAGAAGGAATCAAGTCGCTCAAGTCCAATTTCCCTAATTTCGAGCAAAACGAAATAGCAATTGCGGCATTGGGCCCGACAACAGCAAAGGCTGTGGAAGATGCCAACTTGCGTCTCGACATCAAGGCTCCAATTCCAGAAGCGCCTTCAATGCCAGCGGCACTTGAACTCTACATTAAGGAGATAAACAAGACTAGCAAGAAAAACTAGAATATTCTTCATATTACAAGTAACCGCAATCGGGATTTCCAGGTTGCGGTTATTTTTTT
This sequence comes from uncultured Bacteroidota bacterium, assembly GCA_937900725.1. Classification (GTDB taxonomy): domain Bacteria; phylum Bacteroidota; class Bacteroidia; order Bacteroidales; family SZUA-534; genus RUG13583. Next base: position 2,013 of record CALCFP010000564.1, read on the forward strand.
GCATTGGCACTATCGTGGGTTGAAATATGCCGATGTAATGATAATTCTGAATATCTCAAAGTCTTCAAATAAAGGTCAACTTATATGATTATTTGTGGTGAGATTTCACTCAATTATGCCTATTCTGCTTAAAATAAATAGTTATGCCTGAAGAACTTTTACATTCATATCGTCTTACATCGATGGAAGAACCAACCGATGAGATGCTAAATGCAATAATGGAAAAAGTTGCGGAGGCGGCTAGAGAGTCAAATGCACGGGCTGAAGCCAATCTAAATAGAATGATGGCGGAAACTATGGCATTGATACAACATAATAATCAGCAGGCTCAACAAAAATGAATGTCCGTCGTTCATTCCCCAAAGTCTTTTGCGCTAAGTATTGCATTTTATTGTAACTTATTGCAATTAAATTAATTGTCTATTCGATTCTCGTTGCAAATGCCATGGAGAAAGACTATGCGCCAAACGTGGCAATTCATCCTTTTCTCTTTCAACATCACATCATTAAACGTTGAATTATTAGAACACACCTTAAATCTTTCTATCTTTGTCCCAATTATTGAATCGCACAATGGAACAAGACAGTCACCCATATTCGTACAAGCGCAGTGAGCATCTGAAACTGCGCAACGACATCGAGGCTGTGTTCCGTCAGAACAAGGTTGTGCGGGCCAATCCGCTCAAACTAATATATGCCGTGGAACCAGCCGATGAGTTCTCGTGGCAGGTTGCTTTTGTAGCGCCAAAGAAGATTCATCATTTTGCCGTCGACCGCAACCGCAACAAGCGCCTTATGCGCGAGTCGTTCAGGCTCAACCGTGGCATTTTGACTGATGTATTGGGCAATACGCACGTCAAATTGTCGTTTTTGCTTGTGGCGCAGAATGCCGAAAAGTTGACATACGCCGAAATGGAGGACCGTGTAAGGCTATTGCTATCCCGCTTGTCGGAAAAAGTGGCGAAAGACTGCTCAAATATGCGCGGTATATTGTAAATTTGTTTGGTCCGTTATTTTGATAGGGCATTTTTTGTTATGAAAAGAAAATTTGGAATTAAGGCTCGCATTGTGGCCGTTGTGTTTGCTGTTTTCGCAGTCGTCGGGTTTGTAAGTGTCGGCGACAAGGAATTTGAACTCGCAAAGAATCTCGACATCTACCATACATTGTTCCGTGAATTGTCAATCTACTACGTCGATGAGGTTGACGCAGGCGATTTGGTCAAGAAAAGCATTGACGAGATGCTCAAGTCGCTCGACCCCTACACCGTCTATATTCCGGAATCGGACATTGAGGATTTCAGGTTTATGACCACGGGCCAGTATGGCGGCATTGGCGCCTACATTCACAGCAAGGGCGATTACGTCGAGATAAACGAGCCTATCGAGAATTCGCCCGCATCGCAGGCCGGAATTATGGCAGGCGACATCATCATTGAGATTGACGGCAAGGACATTGCCAAGATGAAGAGCGACAAGGTGAGCGAACTGCTTAAGGGTGAGCCAAACTCGAAAGTGCTACTGACAGTGGAGACGCCATTTTCCAAGGAACGTCGCAAGGTGGAAATCATACGCCAGAAGATTAAGGTGAAAAGCGTGCCTTATTACGGAATGGTTGATGAAAATATTGCATATATCCGCCTTAACAATTTCACCGAAAATTGCAGTCAGGAAGTGAAGGATGCTCTGCTCGACCTGAAGAAAAACCATCAGGTTGACGGCATTGTTTTCGATTTGCGAGGCAATCCCGGTGGCCTGCTCAACGAGGCAGTTTCCGTGTCGAACCTGTTTGTCGACAAGGGACGCGAGATTGTGAGCACCAAGGGCAAGGTGAAAATGTGGAACCAGACTTACTACGCCACAAGCGAGCCTGTCGATACCAAGACACCGTTGGCCGTTTTGGTCAACAGCGGTTCGGCATCCGCTTCTGAAATTGTTTCGGGAGTGATCCAGGATTTGGACCGTGGCATCATTGTCGGGACACGCAGTTACGGCAAGGGTTTGGTGCAGACCACCCGCGACCTTTGCTTCAACACAAAGTTGAAACTCACAACAGCCAAATACTACATTCCAAGCGGACGTTGCATACAGGCGCTTGACTATTCGCACCGCAACGAGGACGGCAGCGTGGGCAAGGTGCCCGATTCGCTCATCACCAAGTTCAAGACATTGGCCGGACGTGACGTTTACGACGGCGGCGGAGTGTTGCCCGATGTCAAGGTGGAGCCAATCGTAATGAGCAACATATCGTTTAGCCTATATGCAAAGAACCTGATTTTCGACTATGCGACGCTTTTCCGTCAGCGCAACGCATCAATTGCCGAACCCGATAAATTCTGCATCAGCGACAGCATTTACAACGATTTCGTTTCGTTCCTTTCCGACAAGAACTACGACTATAAACTTGACAGCGAGAAACTGCTGAACGATTTGGAAAAGGCCATTAAAGAAGAAATATCCGATAGCGTCAACACTGAAATACAGCAGTTGCGGTCGAAATTGGCACGTAGCAAGGAGCAGGACCTTACAACCAACAAGCAGGAGATAAGCCTGTTGCTTCAGGAGGAGATAGTTAGCCGTTATTATTATCAAGGTGGCCGTACTAAGGCGCAGTTACAGTCCGACTCGACATTGAGCAAGGCCATTCTCACACTGAAGAATGCCGACGCGTACCGTAAACTGTTGAGTCCAACGGCAACCGAGTAGCAATTTTGTTTATATATTGATGAACCAGACAACCTATTAGATATGGAACCACTGAAAATTTTGTCGATTGCGCCAGAGCCTCTTTGCCCGCCAGTTTCAGGCGACCAAAAAGGCGTGTTCGGTTACCTGAATGCTTTGGGACAGATTTCAAAACTGACAGTCATTACAGGTGTCAATTCCACTATGCCCGAGTGCAATTTCGAACTGAAGCCGATTGTGCCTCGTTCGGCGTTCAAGCGCATCTCGCGTGTCAACTACAAGATTATCTACGACCAGGTTGTCGATATCAAGCCCGATGTAATCATTCTTGAACAACCGTTTTTGGGTTGGATGGGCACATTGTCGAAAAAGACAGGCATTCCAGTATTCTTGCATTCGCAGAATATTGAATATCTGCGATCAATGTCAACGGGCCGTTGGTGGTGGCCGGCAATGTTCGAGTGGGAGCGTTTCGCGATGAAGATGTCGAAAGGTGCATTCTTCACTACCGACCAGGATCGCCAGATTGCCATCGACAAGTTCAATCTCAGCCCCGACAAGTGCTATCTGAAACCATACGGAATTGATGAGACCGTATTGGTCAAGCCTGACCGCAAGGAGCGCGAACGCGTTTTGGCCCGTCACGGCATAAACCCTGACGATAAGGTGTTTATGTATTTCGGAGTCCTGAAATACTTGCCAAGCATCGAGTCTTTGTCTATCATAATCGACGAAATCAGGCCTAGATTGCAGAAGATTTTGGGCGACAACTTCAAGATCCTTATTTGCGGTGGTGGCCTTTCGAGAGAATACCAACACCGTTTCGACGACCTTAGAAAGGAAAACATCGTTTATGCAGGCTTTGTCGACGATATCAACGAGTATATACGCAGTTCCGACGTCATTATGAATCCGGCAGTGCAGAGCGGTGGTATCAAGACAAAGGTCATTGAAGCCATAGGCCAGAACAAGACCGTCGTTTCCACGGCAATGGGCGCAAATGGCATCGATACCACTGTATGCGGTAACAAGTTGCAGGTAGTGGTCGACAACAATTGGAGCCAGTTCGCAAACGCTTTGGTCAGCGCATTGTCTGTCACCGAAGACACGCCTCAGGCATTTTACGACAAGTATAGTTGGCAGGGCATAGCGCAAAATGTCTACGAAACCCTTTCAGCATCAATTGAGAAGAAATGATAGCCATTCTTAATTTCGTCTTTTTGCAAAATACCGACAAGCAGTGGCTGTTCGCCTTTTTGTACCTTTTGGGTGCCTTTGTGGCAGGCCATTTGATCGTGTGGATTAGCCGTAACGTACTGCGCAAAATTGCGAAGCGGACTACACCCAAGATCGACGACCTGATAATTGATGCCGTTGAGAAGCCTTTGGCTATGATAATAATGCTGATAGGCATAAAACTTGCGTTGCGTGAACTCATATTGCCGGCAAGTTACGTGGTCTTCATTGGCACGGCGTACATTGTCCTCATCATTGTCAATATTTCGTGGATATTGTCGCGATTTGTGACGGCTCTGATTGAAGAATACCTCACTCCGCGCGTCAAACTGTCGGGAAAGCGAGTCAACACGCGTCTGATACCAACAATGAAGAAGACGGCGCAGACCATCATTTGGGGATTCGGCATCGTCATTGCGCTTAACAACACGGGCTATGATGTCAGGGCGCTCATAGCAGGATTGGGCATTGGAGGTTTGGCATTGGCATTGGCCGCAAAGGATACTGTGACAAACTTCTTCGGTGGATTCAACATCTTCGCCGACAAGCCGTTCCGCATAGGCGACCGCGTGCGCGTGAGCGGATATGACGGACACATTGTGGCTATCGGACTTCGCAGTTTCCGCCTCGCAACTTTCGACGGCACCGAGGTTGTAATACCAAACTCTGTGATTATCGACAATGTCATCGAAAATGTTACTATGTCGCCACATTACCGTATCGTCCTCGATTTGGGGCTCACATACGCAACATCTCCCGAACAGATGAAAAAAGCATTGGACATACTGATTGATATCGCCAAGGGAAACCCAGACGTTGACGATACTCTCACGGAATCGTCTTTCTTTGGCTATGGAGATTTTTCATTGACAATAAGATACATTTATTACATTGACAAGGTGAAGGGCGGATATTACCGCACACAGTCGGAAGTGAATATGGCCATTCTTGAACGGTTCAATGCTGCAGGACTTGACTTTGCCTTCCCTACACAAAGTCTTTATATCGAAAATATGAAAGGCAACGTAGGCATTAAGAAAGAAAACTGAAAATGATGGATAATAAGAGATTGGTGATAGCCATCGACGGATTCTCGTCGTGTGGAAAGAGCACGGTTGCCAAGGAGTTGGCCCGAAAGTTGGAATACGCATATGTAGATACGGGCGCTATGTACCGCGCCGTGACATTATACTGTATGCGCAACGGACTTATCGACAACGGTGGAAACGTCAACAATCCTGAACTTGAGAAGGCCATAGGCAAGTTGCAGATAACATTTACCTGCGACAAGACCACAGGCGTCAACAGCACGTGGCTCAACGGCGAACTGGTCGAAAAGGAGATTCGTACAATCGACGTGTCGAATAAAGTGAGTTTCGTGAGCAAGATTGATTTCGTCCGTGCCCGAATGGTGCAACTTCAGCAAGAAATGGGCAAGCAGGGTGGCGTCGTGATGGATGGCCGTGACATAGGCACCGTGGTGTTCCCGAATGCCGACCTGAAGATATTTATGACAGCATCGCCCGAAGTACGCGCCCGTCGCCGTTTCGACGAGTTGACCGCCAAAGGCGACAAGGTGACCTATGACGAAGTGCTCGAGAACGTAACTCAGCGCGACTACATCGACCAGCACCGCGACATCTCGCCATTGCGCCAGGCTCCCGACGCCCACGTCGTAGATAACAGCAATATGACGCCTGCACAACAATTCGACCTGATTCTACAGTTGGTGAATGATGCAAAGTCCGCAGGAAAATAAGGTTGAGATATCCATCGACCCAGAGTCGGGATTCTGCTTCGGAGTCAAGAACGCCGTCACAAAGGCTTTGGGCGAACTGTCCGACGGTCAGCCACTCTATAGCCTTGGCGCTATGGTGCACAACCCTGTCGAGGTGAAACGCCTGTCCGATATGGGGCTTGTGGTCATCGACCACGAACAGTTTGCCAGACTGAAGGACGCCAAGGTGATATTTAGGGCTCACGGCGAACCGCCTGCAAGTTACAATAATCTGAAAGACAGAAATATAAAACTCATAGACGCAACCTGTCCCGTGGTGCTTCGGTTGCAGGCTCGCATAAAAACCGCCTATCAGGAAATGCTCAAGTGCAATGGGCAGGTGGTGCTGTTCGGCAAGAAGGGCCACGCCGAGGTGGTGGGGCTGATTGGGCAGACTGACGGCAATGCCATACTGGTCGAAAACGAGGACGACCTGCATAAAGTCGACTTCTCGCGCCCTATAGAGTTTTTCTCGCAGACTACCAAAGACGTCGGCAAGTTTATGCAGTTGGTTAGGATACTTGAGCAACGCGCTTCGCAGTTTAGTTGGCACGACACCATTTGCAGGCAAGTTGCCAATCGTGGCCCGCATCTAAAGGAGTTTGCATCCAACCACGACCTTATGATATTTGTCGGAGGGCAGGACAGTTCAAACGCCAAGGCATTGTTCGGAATGTGCAAGCAGGTGAACAGCAATTCCTACTTTATCGAAAATGCCGACGAGTTACGCATAGAGTGGTTCGACGGCGTGCGCAGTATAGGCATAAGTGGCGCAACGTCAACGCCGTCGTGGCTGATAGCCAACGTGAAAGACAGGATAGACCAGTTGGTTAATCGGTAACGGACTGCCATTTTGCTGTTGTAGAGCAGATTCTTTCTATTGAATATTTCAATATTGGGGTTTTTATATAAGTCCCCTAATAATATTGGGGCAATAATTGTACTGATGCAATACAAAAAAAGGCAGGTGATTAACCTGCCTTCCTTGTCTTTAATGTATGTTCCGATTAGAAACCGCCACCTTGGAATTGTTGCATCATTTGTTGTTGGTGTTCATTCCATTTCTTGTATTGCTCGTCGGTAAGAATTTCTTTCAACTTCTTGTCTTGCTCTTCGTGCATTTTTTGGAAAGCGCCCATATCTGGTTGGCCACCTTCTTGGAACATTTTTTGCATTTGTTCGCCTTGTTCCTTGTAAATTACAAGTACTTTTGCGTACTGGTCGTCGTTCAATTTAACTGTTTCCTTCATTTGGTCAGCCTGCATTTTTGCCATTTCCTCTGGAGAAGGCATTTGACCACCAAATTGTGCGTTAGCAACGCCCATTCCGAAAACAAGCATCAAGCTTGTGAAAGCGATTTTCAAAAAATTCTTTTTCATAAAAAATAAAAATTAAAAGAGTTATTAATAAAAAGGTAAATACCTGCAAACCGAAAAAGATCTAAATCAATTACATAGAACTTTTATCCTTATCGGATGATGTAAAAGTACTCAATAGAAGCATACCACAAAAAAAGTTTCGACCAATTTTGGGTTTTTGCCGATTCATTCAAATAGTATTTGTTTATATCTATAAACGGGCGTTTTTTGATGCTGAAATCAGTGCAACAACAAAAAAGGCAACGTTTAGTTGCCTTTTTTTGTCGTCTTGTGATCCCATAGGGAGTCGAACCCTAATCGTCAGAACCGGAATCTGATATTCTATCCATTGAACTATGGGACCAATATGTGCGCAAAGTAAGCAAAGTTTGCCGTAACAACCGACGGTTGCCATTCAATTATTTTCGCTCGAATACTATCTTCTTGCGCATAAAGAAGTTAAAAAAGAAGACCGTAACCTGTGCTATGGTGTTGCTTGCCAGATAGTAAACATTTAATTTGTTGGTGAGCAATGTCGTTATGCCGATGTTTATGGCCAGTCCGCCTGCACCAATCAGTGTGAATATGGCAAACTGCAAGAGGCTTTTCCCAGTTTCGCTGTTCCTTTTGTGGAATACCCAAATGGAGCAAAGAGCGTAGTTGACAAGCCCTGCAAGCAACGAGGCTACAAATGTGGATACGGCCAGCCAGTCTTTGCCAAGCAAATAATCGTTGAGATACCACAGAATGCCAATGTTTACCAAATATCGGATGCCTTCTACCACGACATTTCTTGCTATTTGTTCCGATGTCTTGTCGGTCTTTCCAAAAAGGTTCATTGTATTTAGGATTTGTTGGAAGTTGAATTATTATGAATTTTGATTGGTTTCGGCATCTGCAGATAATATGAAATAGCCAGAACCGAGCAGGCTCCAACCCACGCAAATACATCAACAAGCGGAATTGCGGGGTATCCCATACGGGCAGGCAGTATTGCCGATGCCGATACGCGTATTATCAGTTCAAACACCCCTGCCATAAGCGGCCAAAATGTCTTGCCAATTCCTTGCAAGGCATTCCTGTATACAAACAATATGTATAGGAATGGGAAGAAAATGGCGCTTGTATATAGGTAACGCTTTGATGCATAATATATTTCGGCTGTGCGCTCAACCGAGTCGGAGACGGCGCTCTTGTCCATAAACATCGATGTGAGTCCGTCGGCAAAGACCGACATTATGGTTGATGCAAAGGCGCAAACGCAAAGTGCTATCAGTATGGTCCAGTTTACACCGCTGCGGATTCGCTTGATGTCGCCTGCGCCAAAGTTCTGCCCCGCATAGTTCGCCATAGCCACGCCGAACGACACGCCCACCGT
>CALCFP010000565.1 GCA_937900725.1 uncultured Bacteroidota bacterium
TGACATTGCCGCTCGTGGTGACAGGCTCGATGTCGAAGACAAGTGTGCTGGTTTCGTCAACCAGACCTGTGCCTAAAATGGTGCCTTCTTTTGTGAGTGCAACATACGAACCTGGATCGGCGCTGACTTCGTAGGTGGTAGCTCCAATCGGGACAATAGCCGCATGAAAGACTTGATTCTCAGCAGGTCTCACATGATAAGGCATGATGGAACCGTCGCCGAGGGTGTGGTAGCATTGCCAGTAATAGAGTGGGGAGGAGTTTGAAGATACGGTATAACCACTGTTGACGTGTGCGTATGTGACGGCCAGATTGCCCAAAAACACCATCGACTGAACGGTGTTGTAGCTGTCATCCATCCAAACGCCATCGTAAACGCCAGTGGTGGTTTCGGCTTTGGCTGGCATTTTGTAGAAGACATTCGTCGCACCTACGCCAAAGTAGTAGTCTTCGTACCAATAGGTTGAAGGACAGCTTCCTATGTAGGCGAAAGCGCCTTTCCGTGGAGCGCGGACCATGGCTTCACCGAAGCAGGTGCCCGAAATGCCCCAGTCGGCGGCTAAGCAGCAGTTGCCCATGGCAAGGAAATACTTGTCGGTATTCGTCAGGTTGTTGACATCGTTGACTTCGAAAAGCGGATCTTCCCAATGGTCGTTGGCGCCGTGGGCGGTGTAGTTGACAAAGCCGACGCCGGTGTTCAGGTTGTTGTAGCAGCCGGCATAATCGTTTGGATTGTAATAATCGTAGACATTGGCGAAACCGTGTTCGGCATTGTAATAATTGTTGACGGCATATTGAATGGTCGGAACGCCAGCCTTCGGATTCCAGGCTTCGTCCCAGCCGGCAATGAGCAGGACGTTGTCCAAATAGCTTGGGTCGGGCATGGTGAATTGTTCGTATTGCAGGCTCTTTTCCAAGAGGTTGTTGAGTTGCTCGACGTTTTCGACTGGCATACGGCTGTGCAGCATGTCGGGGTAATAGTCGTTGTCGATTGCTTGATAATAAAGGTCTGTTACGCAACTTGTTGCGCTGCCTATGGCACTGGCAGGAATCTGGTCCTTGTCGCCAATGATGACAAGGAAAGTTGGTGCGGTTTGGTTATATTTCGTTTGAATGAACGACTTGATGGCTGAGCTCGATGTGCCAATTTGGTCAGTGTAGTTCACATCCATGTAGAAGCCTTTCTTGGTCTTCCAATCCACCCAATCCTGAATGGCGTTTTCGAACATACGGTCGGCGATGACCAGCATCTTGACAGGTGCCTGCCAAAGGTCGGGGTGCTGCTCATACACGTCGTCACGCCAGTTGAACATCTGACGGTAAATCGGTGCGAAATACACGCTTGCCGTCCGTGCAAACTCCTCGTAAGCAACCGCTTGGTCGTATTCGCCGTAACTGACTTCAACTTCAATATCGTTGAAGACCTTCAATGAATTGCTGGCGGCATCGTATTGCACGGGATTGATGACCAGCGAACCGACTTGAATGCCGCGCAGCGTGCCTTGCAGTTCGATTTCGGCCAAAGGGCGCTCGGCAAAGCCTCTTGTGGCGTAGGCCTCGGCGTTATAATGGAATGGCACTTCCTTTTGGTCTTTCCTGACCGAAAGCTGCTGCGGTGCGATGGCCTTGATGCCGTAATCGGATAATTTGTAAATGGTTGTACTGTAATTCTTCACTTCAACGCTGACATTCTTTGCGCCAAAGGGAACGGCAACAAGCTGATGCACAGCGGGCAAAGACGGCTCGCCCGGCTTGCCGTAGTTGAAGGTGTTGCTCATGGTGATTTCCGAAAAAACGCCTTTTTCGGTATTGACAGCGTTGGCTTCGATGCTGCCGAAAGAGAATGTGGCGGTGAAGCCTTTTTCGGTCGCGTTATCGCATTGCTGCATGGATTTGGCACCATTCAGATTGATGCGGTTTTGCGCCTGTGCGCTGAAAAACATTCCTAATGAGAGGATTAGGCTGAGGATGATGCTTGTCTTTTTCATAAAATGAATGTTAGCGTGTTATGATTGATTTTTAAGTTGACAAAAGTAGGAAATATTTGGAAAAGGAACGAGATTTTTGAAATTTACATTATTTCCCAAAAAGGAAACCGCCACCCAAGCCAATGCCTGAATGACGGTTTTTTCGTTGTAGTTTGAGACGCGATTCATCACATCTCTACTCGTTATTTGAATTGTGGACACGTTTGTGACCATCTTTTACAGAAGCGCATCAGGAGTTCTTGAATGGCTTCAAGTTGTGGAGGCACGGCGCCGCTGCTGGTGGTGTAGCGATGATAGTGACCGTCAATAACATATTCCAGCACAAAATGGGAACCATCAATAACATAAGCCCCGCTTTCATCATCGGGTCGTCCAGCACGTTGAAAAGCATTCAAAGCCATGGACAGGGAGTCAAGCTCGTTTGTGGTAAGTGTACAAAACATATTGTCCTTTAATTCATTATCCAATACACTTACTCTTTTATGGTATAATTTCCCATCCTCTATACGATATATTAACACACCCCATCCCATGACATCACTTTCCATAAATCGCATAGTCCCATCGCTCGCAAGGGGGTGGCAGAGACTCTTTTCGTATGCTTTGCCGAAAGCATAATTGCGTTCGTAGTTGTTTCTCTCGTCATACCGCCTCCAGGAATACAGAACATTGGTGGTGGTGTCGGTCCACCATTTGTCAGGCATCTCTGGCTGTGGAACATAGGTGTATTCGTCTGGATCTTTCGGCGCATTTATTTCCAATGTCTTGCCAAGATGATGAGCCAATTGGCGTAAGGGATAATAGAGGTAGGGGTATTGTTTATAGGCAAGCATGCAATAGCGGAAAGCACTGTCGGCGGCATGTGTCCATGTACGCCATGAAACAAGAGGCTCAACCCAATCATAATAGTAAAGACAAGCCAGTTTCAGGGAGTGAGGCTCATCGTCAACCCAATATGAGTTTCTGGAATCATCAAACCAAATGGTGTCATGTCCATTCACATCATGCGACCATTGGATTGCATCGCTTGTTAGCGTGCTGTCCTTTTGGGTTTTTGTGTTGAACCAGCCGTTTCCATTGTGGGTGCGTCGCAGTACTAAAGAATCAATGTGCGTGTCGCCTGTTATGGTTAATGTAGGAGAGTCAAATGAATTCACAAAGTCGTTGAAAATGAAATGGCAGCGTGATCCGATGGAAATGTTGTCGAAGCGTACTGGATCGTTGGAGGTGTACAGATGGCGAACAGTGTCCTCTCCGTCTACAATTAAACATAATTGGTAAATGAAATAAGCAGAGTCAAGTGGCTCTTTGTCGGGAAGAAACACCTTTGCCGAGAGAGAAACTTGCGCTGATGCAACCAGCGTGAATAACATTACTACACCGAATAAAATGGCTTTTTTCATTATCGAAGAGGCTTGTCGTAAAACGTTTGAATTATTAAAGACGCTGTGCGAGATGGGACATGGCGATATGATAGTTATTGCGGACGGAAATTTTCCGGCTGAGTCCTGCGGGAAAAATGCGAAGGTTATCAACTGTCGCCCTGATATTGTCATTAAGAAGTATAAGCTTGCTATTTTCTGTGATGGTGATTTTTGGCATGGCAAAGAAAGCAAATACAGCGTTCATACCAATGAAAAGTTTTGGAATGACAAAATCAAACGTAACAAAGAGCGTGATTTGGAATGTACGATAACATTGAGGGATAATGGATGGATTGTATTGAGATTTTGGGATGATGAAATAATAAAGCATGTTGATAAATATATTAGAAAAATTGAATTTTCAATTAACATATGATAACCTGCTTCCATAATTGCCTTTCCTTGAACATAATGGAGATGGTCCATTGTTGCACAAATAACGCAATCTGCTTTAGGTTTTAATTCGATAAATTCATCAAAATCACTATAAATTTGCGACTCTTTTAACTTAAAAGTCTCTTTTGCAAGATTTGCTCTATATGGATCTGGATCAACAACTCCAACAATTTCAAATTCATCTGGATTTGATAAAGCAAACGCAGAATAAACTGAGCCTCTATCGCCATAACCGACGACAATACAAGTTACTTTTTTCATAAATTCTCCTCCAAATCTATAATTCCAAATCCAACTGCATTGGAATTATGGAATGTTTCAGCTCCGTTAAGAGCTATTCTAAATACTGTATAAGCCTTATTATCTTTATAATGGCGAACAAACATTCTTAAAAGATTGTATAAGAGATGATAGTCAGTTTTTTGATATTAAGCAAAGCTTTGATTGTACAATTGCAATTGATATGCAAAACAAAGTTGCAACTGAATATTCTTATTTGTTCTACATAATCATCATAATCTTTTATAAAGAATGCTCCATTATAATCTTCATTTAAAGCATCATATTCTTTTTTTATTTCTTCAATTAATTTTTGGTGTTTTAAACCAATTTGTTCTAACTCCATTTCATTCTCCTTTATATATTAAAAAATTTTTGTGCATTCAAAGATAATA
>CALCFP010000566.1 GCA_937900725.1 uncultured Bacteroidota bacterium
CAGTTCTACAAGTACACGCAGCTCCAGGACACCTGCGCGATCAATATGCTCGCGCTTGTGAACGGCGAGCCGAAGGTGCTCGGACTCAGACAGATCCTCGGCAACTACATCGCGCACCGCAAGGACGCGACGCGCCGCAGAGTGCAGTTCGACCTCGACCGTGCGCTCCACGACGAGCACATCAACGAGGGCTACAAGATCGCCGCCGACAACATTGACGAGGTCATTGCAATCATCAAGTCGTCGAAGAACGCCGACGAGGCACGTCAACGCTTGATGGACCGTTTCGGATTAAGCGATGCACAGTCGCGTGCAATTGTTGAGATGCGCTTGCGCCAACTGACAGGACTGGAACAAGACAAGTTGCGTGCCGAATACGAAGACATCTGCAAACTCATCGAACACTTGAAAGCCTTGTTGGAAAGCAAGGAACTCCGTATGCAGCTAATCAAGGACGAACTGATTGAGATGAAGGAAAAATACGGCGACGAGCGTCGCACCGATATTGTTCCTGACGAAGGCGAATTCAATCCTGAAGATTTCTATGCCGATGAAGATGTCGTGATAACGATATCGCATCTGGGCTACATCAAGCGTACCGCATTGTCGGAATTCAAGACACAGGGCAGAGGCGGTGTCGGCTCAAAGGGCAGCAACACTCGCGACGAAGACTATATTGAACATATGTACAACGCCAACATGCACAGTACAATGCTGTTCTTCACTGAAATGGGACGCTGCTTCTGGCTGAAAGTCTATGAAATACCTGAAGGTACACGCACATCAAAAGGCCGAGCAATCCAGAACCTTCTGCAAATCGACCCTAATGACCGCGTAATGGCCTACATCAACGTCAAGACACTTACCGACGAGGAATACATCCAGAACCACTTCATAATGCTTGTGTCAAAGCAAGGCATTGTCAAGAAGACCACGCTGGAGGCTTATTCACGTCCACGGCAGAACGGTGTGAACGCAATCAACATCCGCGAAGACGACCAATTGCTGGCCGCAGCCTTGACCGACGGCAACAACGAAATCATTTTAGGCGTCAAGAGTGGCAAGGCTGTCCGCTTCAATGAGCAAGATGTCCGCCCGATGGGACGTAACGCAACAGGCGTGAAGGGCGTCACATTGGAAAACGACGATGTGGTGGTTGGTGTTGTCAATATCGGTGAAGAAAAGAACGATATCCTGGTCGTTTCAGAAAACGGCTTCGGCAAACGTTCAAATCTTGACGACTACCGCATAACCAAGCGTGGAGCCAAGGGTGTAAAGACCTTGAACATCACTGACAAGACAGGTGACATGGTTGCCATTATGGGTGTTGTTGACGACGAAGACTTGATGATTATCACAAAGAACGGCCTGACAATACGCCAGACAGTTGCGGAATTGAGAGTCATGGGACGTGCCACACAGGGAGTGAAACTTATCAAACTGCGTGCTAATGACGCTATTGCGGCAGTTGAAGTGGTGCCTCACCAAGAAGAAGAAATTCTGCCAGCCGAAGGTGCTGAAGGAGAAAATCCTGCAGAACCGACTGCTGAATAGATACTATTTATGTGTAATATTGAAACGGGTAGGGCAACTTACCCGTTTTTTTGTCGATATTATTTGCTTTGTGTGATTTTTAGGGTTTCATCTTTCGAATGTATAGTTATATTTGCAAACACATAGAACAATCTTAAAAAACATATTATGAAAGGTAAAATTTTAGTTTCTGCGGCAGCATTCTCCCTGCCAGGTCTCCTCAGCGGGACAGTCATTCTCACAGTCATTAACGCTTTGCTGCTGGCTCTCAACCTGTGCATCTGCATCTATTCAAAGCAGAAAAGGATTGAAAAGCCGGACGATGTCGGAGTATTCGTGGAAAAGCCGCCTAAGGCCGACTATTTGAGCCGTATCGACGACGGCGATG
>CALCFP010000567.1 GCA_937900725.1 uncultured Bacteroidota bacterium
CATTATTAGTTGCGTCAGATTTGGTAAGACCTGCCGCTATTGAACAATTAAAAACACTTGGATTAAGCATAGGCGTAGAAGTATTTTCAAAAGGCTTGTTTGTGAATGCTCTAAATACTTCAAAAGAAGCAATGAATGATATCATCAGCAACATCTCGTCACCAGTTGAAATGGCAATGACAATCAAATCTACAGGTGCACCATTCAACCAGAAATATTTGGCTTCAACCAACAAGGTTGACAATCTGAACACAAGTTTCAAACAAGCATTAAATCTTGGTATTTATGGTTGCGACCTTGGCTACTTGAACATGTACGAAAAGACAGGGTCAATCATATCAAGTATGCAAGCCATCAAGAAACTGTCAGACCAACTTCGAATTGGACAATTCTTTGATTTCAACACAATCAAACGATTGGCAACTAACAAGGAAAACATCGATTCTCTGATGTACTTGTCTGTTTCAAGTTTCAACAACATGGATGAATATCTTCGCGAAAGTAATCGTAGCAATATCAGTTCCCTACTTGTTACAGGCATGTGGATTGAAGGCATGTATCTGCTAAGCCAAGTTGTAAAAGAGAACCCAAGACAAGATTTACGAGATCATGTTGGCGATTCAAAAATAGTATTGAGCGACTTGCTTCTGATTCTAAAAAATTACAAAGCAGATCCAGATTTTGCATCACTAGTAAAACAAATTGAGAAAATCAAAAATGAATACGAAAACGTCACAATCCAAGTTGTTCAAGGAGAACCTACAACAGTAGAAATCGATGGCATGTTGATGATACAGGATAATAGTGAACAAATTGTAAAAATGTCTGATGAAACTCTACAAAAAATCATAGCAGCAATAGAAGAATCCCGTAACATGATAATCAATTTGTAACATGAAGAATATACTGAAAATATTGACAATACTGCTACTCGTACTGAACTTTAGCCAAGCATCAGCACAAAGTGATGAATTGGTGAATGTATGTGCACTGGGTATTGGCAACGCTACATACCTTAAGGACTATAAGGTAAAATTGCCGGCCAACGCTCCTGCGCAAAAATTCAATGTAATTCTAAACAAGGGTACAGTATATAAATTTATGGTCTGCAATGCAGAAGGCTATGAAGGCAAGGCCGTAATAACACTATTGGATGGAGGCACTCAACTAGGCACAAATCTTAAGCCAGATGGTACATTCCTTAACTCAATCGGTTTTGCCTGCCAAAAGACAGGAATGTATTTCATTACTTGCAACTTCAAAAACAACAAGGAAGGTGCTGCTGTGATTATCACATCATACGTGAACAAATAAAAAATCACATAAACACAAAAAAAGGATGTTTTATACATCCTTTTTTTGTTTAATGGCATCAACAAAATCATTAACCATAACATAAATACGGCATGAAAGACACTTTTATTGATGAATACTGCGAATTAAGGCCTGAATACGAATATTCATCTGTCAAAAATGCGATGTTGTATGCCGCACAATGCCACAACGGGACAAACCAAAAATATGACGGGCATTCCTACACCATTCACCTTAAGATGACATACGACTTTGGCTGCGAGTTTGCATATCTGCTTGATGAAAAAGACATTGAACCTGCACTATGCGCTTGCTGGACTCACGATGTGATAGAAGATACCCGCCAATCGTACAACGATGTAAAAAAGGTTCTTGGCTATGAGGTGGCTGAAATTGTTTTTGCCCTGACAAATGAAAAAGGACGTACACGAGCCGAACGCGCAAACGAAAAATACTACAGCGAGATTCGCAAAAATACTGTGGCAACTTTTGTAAAGTTATGTGACCGACTTGCAAACACTACTTATTCAAAGACACATAGCCAACAGATGATAGAGGTTTACAGGAATGAATTCGAGCATTTCAAGCAACTTCTATACAACAAGAAGTTTGATGCGATGTTTGCAAAACTTGAAAGTGTATAATGCGGTTACACTATAGGCAATGCTCCTATCTATATATTTCATACTGTGACAATAAAACTCTATTATTGATATTGTCATTTTATGCTTTTTAGAAAAAAAATTCGCATATTTTGAAACTATTATTTTAACAGTTGTAAATAAACGCAAAAGTCTAAATAACAATTAAATGGATATTATCAACATTATAATACGACTCGAATGAAACATCTAAATTTATTAAAGACCACCGTACTTCTAATTACGGGACTTTTTGCGAATGAAGTTTTCGGACAATCCTACATCACAGTTGAAAGTTGCGACTTTACAAAAAAAATCAATGGGCACAATAAATATGGCGACAACTGGACATACGGCTCAAACTGGAATATTTTCGGAGGTGCCAACAGCAGCGGAAATTGGGCATTCATAAAACTTGGTGCAAATAAAGCGAACCTGCAATCTCCAGTAATCATCAACAATCTTTCCGCAATCAGTCAAGACATTGAAGTAGTGTCGGTTACCGCCAACGCAGGCAACCTGACAACAGGCTCAATAAACAGTTGGGCATTGTGTGTATATTCAGATTCAGCACACACAAACAGAATTGATTCGGTTGTTGGCAAAGCTATGAAAAAGAAGACTGCAGATACATTATCTTTCATTCCTTCAGAAGGAAAGTCTTGGGGAAAAAACAGATTCTACAAACTGACATTTGACGTTGCCAATACAACGGAAACAAACGGCATAGTGTGGATAGAAAAGATTGATTTCAAAATAACTTCAACGGACGTAACCGCACCGACGTTTACTGACGGATATCCCCAAACAAGCAACATAACCTGGAACGGACTTGATATTACAGTCAATGCAGATGAGCCGTGCACCGTCTACTATATGGTTTTAGCAAACGAAAGCAATGAACCGACAGTCACTGACATTGTCAACAACAACAAAACCATTGCAATAACGACGGCTAATACCGATTTTACAAAGACAATCAGCGAATTGTCATCAGAAACCGAATATGACATCTATTTAGTTGCCAAAGATGAATCTGGCAACACAAGCGAGATATCAAAAACCGAGGCAAAAACTGCCATTTCAACTGAGCCAACAATTAACGTAAAGCCCCTATTCAAAGACAAATACTGCTGGGGCGACACAGCAAACATCTTTTGGACTATTACGAACATTGACGAGGCTACAGACCAAGACAGCATCATCATTTACAAAGGCAACATAAAAATTTTCAGATACCATATCGACATAACTGCAAAACAGGCAAGCATTGTAGTTGGAGACGGAAGTCAAGGAAACTA
>CALCFP010000568.1 GCA_937900725.1 uncultured Bacteroidota bacterium
GCGGTGACGCCGCGGTAGTTCTTGGCAAAACTGCGCTCGAGGAACGAGAGCATCTCGACATCATCCTCGGCTATCAACAGCAACGGGCGCTGACTGTCCTGAATATCTGCGTCACAAGCATCTTGTGCAACAAATTCCGGCATCGGCTCTGCCGGCTCGCTTTCAATCATTGGCGCATCGTTCTTCAGTAAACGGTCTTGTATATGAGCCGTTCCCAACGGTAACTGAATGGTGAACACGGTTCCTTGTCCTTGCTTGCTCTCGACGTGAACCGTGCCACTATGCATTTCTACATAATCCATGACAATGGACAATCCTATTCCGGAGCCCGCCTGCCCTGTCTCTGACTGGTTTGAAGCCTGGTAAAAACGTTCAAATACATTGTTCAGTTCCTTTTCAGGAATGCCTATTCCCGTATCGCCGATTTCAATGTTCAGATATTGTGTTTCGGGTACTATTTTATTAACTGACTGACCCTTAAGTCGCAAGTCGGTGATAAATGCGACTATGGTGATGCTACCCTTTTCGGGTGTATATTTGAATGCGTTTGAAATCAGGTTGTAAATGGCCGTGGTGAGCATCTCCTTATCAATCCAAACTTCGTCGTTTGTACTGTCGATGTCGAACTGTACTGAAATGTCGATGTCCTTGTTGCGGAACTGTTGATTGAAGTATTCGAGAATATCTTTCAGATACGGAATGAAATGGACGCACTCAAACTGAGGCTCAATGGCTCCCATATCTATCTTTTTAATCTGCAACAACTTGTCAGTCAAGCCTAAAAGACGCGACACGTTTTTACGGACAAGATTGAGGTCGTTGCGGACAGCGGTTGCAAGTTGCTGTGTCTGAAGCACATTGTCGAGCGGACCGTAAATTAGTGAAAGAGGCGTGCGAATCTCGTGCGAAATATTCGTGAAGAACCGCATCTTGGCTTCGGTCAGTTCAACGGCCTTTTGCTTCTCGTATGCCTCAATCTCAAGTTTGTTCTTGACCTTCACGTCGATGATTGAATATTTGCGGAAGAAGAACAGCACTACAAGTACAAACAGGAAATACACGGCAAAGAACCACGGACTGCGCCAAACAACAGGCTTGACGGTTATCTTGAGTTCGGCCACGCTATCGGACCACGTACCGCCACCGCTTATGGGCCGGACCTGGAACACATATCGTCCCTGGCGCAAGTTGGTGTATGTGGCGGAATGCTCCAAACGCCCTGTCGTGCGCCATTCGTCGTTGTAGCCTTTCAGGCGATATGCATATCGGACATTTCCGGCATTGGCGTAATTCATTCCTGAAAATTCGATTGTAAAATCCTTGTGACTTGGCCACAACGTAATGCTGCTGGTTGTTGAAACGTTGTCTTTCAAAATAATCCTGCCGTCAACACCCTGTCCCGGTCTTACAAAATTGTTCGAAATCTTCAGTCCTGTAATGCGAGTCTGAAACTTGTAACCGATTGTGTTGAATTTGCCTGGGTTGAAAAACGACACTCCGCCAACACCGCCGAAATAGATGTTTCCATTATCGTCCTTGAAACACGAGCGCGAGAAAAACTCATTGCTCTGCAAGCCGTCGTTCTTGCCCAACGATGCGATTGCGTAGTTTCTTGTATCGATACGTGCCAATCCGTTGACGGTTCCAACCCACAAGAATCCGCTGTCGTCCTCAACAATGCTCAATATGTTTGAGTTAGGCAACCCGTCGGCCGAAGTGTAGCAAACGAAATGGCCCTTGTTTTGCATAATCGCCTCTGCCTTATTTTCTCCTTCGGGCAATACGAA
>CALCFP010000569.1 GCA_937900725.1 uncultured Bacteroidota bacterium
GCATAAATTGAATTTAGATGTCAAGCCATTAGTGCCAAAAGCACTATGTTTTGTCGACTCTTTTTTAGTCGTTTGTGAAAATGAGAACAAGTTGAAAACCAATTTTATATCGGTTTATAGTGGCAATACATTATTGAAAAAGTTTGGACAATTAGGTCGCGGACCAGTAGATATGATAGCACCTATGTATTTGTCTGACGGCAAGTGTGAAAAACGGTATTTCACAGTAGCATCGGCTTCTTCCATTATGAAATTTGATGTCGAATATTTGGTTTCAAATGATTCGTTGATTTGCATAACCGAAAATTTGCCAGAAGAGGTCAGCCTGTGCAACGGAATGTTATATGATAGTGATACTCTGTCAATAATGAATTGTACCGGTGATAATCAAATCACTTTCTTTGATAAACGCACGAACGAATCGAAAGGATATTCATCTTTCGATAATGAATTTTTATCCAATGGAAGTGTTACAAACTTCATATACAATATCCAGGTGTTCCCGGCTGTGAGTGGCTGTAATAATGGCAACATATTGATTGCATACACAATGCAAAAAAGTCTTGATGTGGTATCCTTTGATGGAAATTTGAAAAAAAGAATCCGTTTCAATAATTACGACAGCAACAAATCTAAGATAAGGCTAGATGCAGGTAACGGAAGTTTAGTAAATGTATTTTATGATGAAGATGCAACTTATTATTTTAGTTCAAGTTGCGTAACGAATGATGCTTTTTATGCGTTATGTCAAGAAGAATATAAGTCTTCGACATCAAGAACAATCTTATATAAATTTGATTGGAATGGCAATTTATTAATGAAGTATCGTTTCAATACAGTTTTTATGCGTGCTGTGATAAATAACGGTACAATCTATTCAATTGCCAAATCTGATGAAGGTGAGTATGAAGTGGTATATGCCGAATTGTAAAAATGGCTGTGAATAATGCTATCGTGCTTTGCAAGGTGTGCAAATCTTGAGTGACGACCTTGTCACTGAAAATAGTGGTTGCCAATTTTCATTTGATTGATACCTTTGCCGACGCAAAAAAAAACAGATAGATATGATTTCGGTAAGCAACCTGACGGTGGAATTTTCGGGCGTTCCTTTGTTCAACGATGTGAGTTTCCTAATCAATCCGCGCGACCGCATAGGCTTGACGGGTAAAAACGGTGCGGGAAAGTCAACACTGCTGAAGGTGCTTTGCGGTCTGCAACAGTACGACAAGGGGCAGGTGTCGGTGCCAAAGGGCGTGACAATCGGCTATCTGCCACAGCATCTGTCGGTGCAGGATACGCGCTCGGTTTATGCCGAAGCGCAAAGTGCCTTTGTCGAGGTGAAGAAACTCGAGGCCGAAATAGCGCAACTCAACCAGCAACTTGCAGAGCGTACCGATTACGAGTCGGACGACTACATGCAACTCATAAACCGGCTTACCGAAAAAAACGACCGATTCCATTTGCTTAACGGACAAAACATCGACGGCGAGATTGAGAGCACATTGCTTGGCTTGGGGTTCGAGCGCACTGATTTTGAACGTCCTACGGCAGAATTTAGCGGTGGTTGGCGTATGCGCATCGAACTTGCGAAAGTCATACTTCGCCATCCCGACGTGCTGTTGCTCGACGAACCTACAAACCACCTTGACATTGAGTCGGTGCAGTGGTTTGAAGATATGCTGAAGACTTATGAAGGCTCGGTTATGGTGGTTTCGCATGACCGCGCTTTTCTCGACAATCTGACAAACCGAACAATAGAAATATCGCTTGGCAAGATATACGACTTCAAGGTTCCGTACTCGCAGTATGTCGTTCAGCGTCAGGAGCAACTTGAACAGCAAATGGCCGCCTACGAGAATCAGCAGAAAATGATT
>CALCFP010000570.1 GCA_937900725.1 uncultured Bacteroidota bacterium
CGCACTTCGGTCCAGTTCTTTGTTCCGCTTATAGGGCAGACAATCTCTTCGTCGAGAATGATTTGGCGCAATTCGTTCAGGTCAGTGTCGTTCATTGCCTTTTTGAAGCGTTCGTGCAGTGCATCGCGTTTTGCGATGTGCTCTTGACAGTGTGCGCTTGTTGCAAGGAATTTTTCCTTGTCAAAGGCGTCGCCGAATTTCTTGGCTGCCTTGGCCACTTCCTTCTCTATTTTGTCGTCGTATTTTGCAATTTGCTCTTCAATCAGCACATCGGCACGATAGCGCTTCTTGCTGTCCTTGTTGTCGATAAGGGGATCGTTGAAAGCGTCAACGTGGCCTGAAGCCTTCCAGATTGTAGGGTGCATAAAGATTGATGAGTCGATGCCGACAATGTTCTCGTTCAACTTCACCATTGCATCCCACCAATATTTCTTGATGTTGTTTTTCAGTTCGATACCGTTCTGACCGTAGTCGTAAACAGCGCCCAGACCGTCGTATATTTCGCTGCTTGGGAATACAAAACCATATTCCTTGCAGTGTGCGACGATCTTTTTGAATACGTCTTCTTGTTGTGCCATAATTATATTGTGTTGTTTTTATAATCAAACTGCAAAGGTAGAAAAATTGTTTAGAGTTGGGAGTTTGGCATATATAGATATTTGTATTGTAATGCAATATTGCGGAAAAATTTAGTCATTATTCGTAACATTGTGACAATCAGGGTGTGACATTGTGTGACAATCGTCGTATCAGGGCAATGGATTCACACCATGTCCTTGGCGGTTATTGTCGCGACCGCTAATTGTTGTGTCGACAAAAACCATAAAAGCATATCAATATGAACGCGAAATGAATCATCAGGGTGGTCAACATTGTTAATGTAGCCTTATTTGTAGCAACTCTTGTTGTCATTATTTGGAATTATTTTGGGATGTCCGATACCATTGCTATCCATTTTGATATCGACGGCAACCCTAATCGTTACGGACATAAGAGTAGCGTGTTTGTGATTTATGGCATTGGATTGGCAACATTCTTCCTATGCTATTTCTTTCAAAAGCATCCTCAATTATCCAACTTGCCATTGCCTCATGGGAAAGATGGTCTGCCCATTAGGGCGACGAAAGGCAAATGTCGCCAGATTATGGACTTCAATTCATATATAATATCAATCTTATTGTTTCTGTTCTTTTTTGTACAATCGCAATTTACTTTTCGTTTGAAAAAGAGCCGAACATTATCGTGATGACAGTGTTTTCGGCACTTCCGGCGACACCGGCGTTATATTGCTACTATAAGATAAAGAGAATGCCATTGCTTGACGACGACTATATTCAAGACCAGATTACTGCGGGCAGGAAACTTTTTCTCGAGAAAACTTACGGAGAGATACTCGAAGAAATCAAGCTTCTCAATGGCAGCACATTCCTGCCAGAAAAAAAGCGCCTTCAAATTTTGGACGATGTCAGAAGCAGCCACACGGAACTAATCGATTTCATTCACAAGTCGGCGCCAAGTCTCACTGACGATGATGTAAACTATTATCTGTTTTGCTGTCTGGACCTGCGCAACAGCAGCATTTCCGCCTGCATGGCGGTATCGGAAGATGCGCTCCGCAAACGCAAGAGTCGCATTCGCAAAAAACTGTCAGATGAATTGTCTGAATACATTTTCGATTCGGGCTATAGTTTTTAAAGGGATTCCCGAGTTTTGACTCGGGATTTTTTTGCTGTCGGAAATCAATTTTAGTGATACTGCCTATTAGTTGTAACTTTTATTAACTTTGCGGCCACTAACAGAAATGTGTTTCTGAAATGCTTATCGAAGTTGTAAAATCGAAGATACATAAGGTTACGGTTACTGAAGCCAACCTTCAGTATGTAGGCAGCATAACCATTGACGAGGATTTGCTCGATGCGGCCAATATGATCGAAAACGAGAAGGTTCAGGTCGTAAACGTCAACAATGGCGAGCGTTTGGAGACATACATCATAAAAGGCAAACGCGGCTCAGGTTGCATCTGCCTAAACGGTCCAGCCGCACGCAAGGCCGTCGTAGGCGACGTTGTGGTGATTATTTCATACGCTCAGATGGATTTCGAGGAAGCAAAATCGTTCAAGCCGACGTTTATTTTCCCCGACACGGCCACAAACATGCTGATAAAGTGATAGCGGCACACCGAATCAGAAAAATTTCCAATTAGTTTATGGGTTCTTTAGTAATTGATTGAATCACTTCGACACCAAAAAAGGGCCATCTGTAAAAAATAGTTTACGTGATATATTTTTTTTGATACTTTTATTTGTTGCAAAAATTAGTCTGTATGAAAAGGTTAAGCGTAATATTGGCATTTGTGGCAGTCGCCGTTAGTTTCTCAAGTTGCAAGATCAACCGTCAGGACAAGATGATTGGTTATTGGCGTCAAGTGTCGTTCTCTGATCCAGATTCTGTTGAAACAGTGAAATTCTGGACATTCTATGATGGCGATGTTCTGGAGATAGTGACTGTAAAGCCTAAGACTGATTCAACCAAAAATGGACAGTTGGCATCGTATCTGCCTGCTTCAATGCCAAAGACAAAAGAAGATCTTAATGACTGTGATACAGTTCAGATAATACAATATACCTACACTACTGAAGGCAAGGAATTGAGTATCTTTATGCCAGGTGAAGATGCCGATAAACAATACATCGTCGGCAGCCATAGTATTTGTGGCGAATACTGGCTAGACGAATTGAAAAAGGGCAAGAGAATGAAGATGGTACGTCGTAAGCAGCCAGGAGGAGAAAAGGGCGGGGCGTATCTACGCATTGAATTAGTCAAGTTGTAGGGATGCCCAAAATAAAGTCAGTATATGTCTGCAGCAATTGCGGAGCATCATCTTCTACATGGATAGGAAGATGCCCATCGTGTGGCGAGTGGAACACATACAACGAGGAAATCCAGCAATCGGCATCTTCAAAATCATCTGTAGCCGTTGGCCGTTCGGCTATTGGCTCTTCACCAATATTGATTCGGGATATAGTCGAAAACACTCAGCAACGAACTTCAACGCAAAGTTCGGAGTTTGACCGTGTGTTGGGCGGCGGACTTGTCCCTGGCGCTGTGATTCTGTTTGGAGGCGAGCCTGGAATTGGCAAGTCGACATTGCTGCTTCAAGTTGCCGGTAAATATAAGGGGACAGTCTTGTATGCCTCAGGTGAGGAAAGTGCTGAGCAAATCAAGATGCGCGCCACCCGACTAAAGACCAATGATGACAACATTTATTTTCTGGCAGAGATTTCGTGTGAGAATATTATTGCTCAGGA
>CALCFP010000571.1 GCA_937900725.1 uncultured Bacteroidota bacterium
TGAGATACAGCTGCTGACCGATATTCGTCAGCACCAGTGGAAACGCAAAGGTCAGCACCAGCCTGACGGGGCTTCCCTGCGTCATATCCGTAACACGTTTCATTCTTGACGAGCCCTCCCGGAAAAACAGTTATTTTATTTTATTATATATTATTTTTGTTGATGATTTTTCTGTTAAATGAACGGTTGGTATGTTTTATAGGTTGCGAAACTATCAGTTTTTCAGCAAAGCGTAGAATTGGTTCAATTCGGCGCGCAGGTTGTTTATGGTTTCTTCAATGGTGAAGTTGTGCAACACTTCGGTGGCCGAGCCGATGCTAGTGGCGAAAATCTGCTTTGCGACAATGTTGGGGTCGATGTCGGACCTTATCTCGTCTCTTTCTATCGACTTTACGACAACCTTCTTTATGTCGTTGATGCAGTTTTCTTTCAACTTGTTGTGTGCAAACTCGTCATAGTGCCTGAAGGCGTCGCTCATAAGCCCTATGAAACTGACAGGGTTGAATTTTATCTCTTTTGGATTAAGGCTTCGCAGGACATCTTCGGCTCTTTGTACACATATTTCTATCAGGTCTTTGAGTGTCAGTTTTTCAACGTTGGTGCCGTCTGTCGATGAGAATGTCGGGAAATGCCTGTCAATTACAGCCTTGAACAAGTCTTCCTTGTTGGTGAAGTGGTGATAAAGCGCACCTTTGGTCAAGCCGATGGCATCGCTGATGGTGCTAATTGATACGGCCTCGTAACTTTGTTTCAGGAACAATTTGTAGGCTTCGTCGATAATGAATTCGCGTGTGTCGCTCATAATCAAATAATTATTTAAGACCGAAATACTAAACGGTCGGTATGCAAATATATATCCTTTTTGATATGTCGCAATGTTTTGCGCGAAATAAATGCAATGTCTGTTGTTTGTGGTGTATTTTATTGATACATAGTTATATTGCTATGATAAAACTGTGCAATGGCTTGTTCGTTATTATCAATAGGCGTATTTATGGATTGATTCAAACGGTCGGTATGTTGGCGGCCGCAGATTTTTGGAATTATAACGTTAAATGTCTGAACGGCCCGATGTAGCCACGCGGTTGATTTGTCGGGTTGGGGATTTGTTGTTAACTGTTTTCCGTCTTGATTGTAAATCTGCAAAATGCAAAAAGCAGTGAGAACAATACTGTCAGACACTCGACAATAAAGGCGATTTGGCAGTCGGAGTCTGTCGTGTTCAATGTGTGTCTGTTGTCTTGTTTTTCATCAGTTCCCTGACGCAAAGCGGAACAGTCAAGGCAAACGAAAGGCAGTCCGATAGTGGTTGCGCTACAATGATTCCTGTCAATCCCCAATATTTTGCGCCAATACCTATTAGTGGAAGGAAGAATAGCCCTTGACGGGCGGTGGCAACCAATATGGCGCTGGCCGTCTTCCGTATGTTTTGCAGATACATGTTTGTAAGTACGATGAATCCGTTCAATATGTACGAATAGCAGTGGAATCGCAAGACCTCTGTGCCAATCGCAATGACGTCGGCGTCGTCGGAACGAAAAACACCTACAATATCTTTGGCTAGAACAATGCCTGTAACGCTTATCAAACAGCAATATGTTGTTGCTACCACTACGCTGAATCTGAATG
>CALCFP010000572.1 GCA_937900725.1 uncultured Bacteroidota bacterium
CTGCTATCAGCAAAGGACGTCTGATATTCTTAATGCCCCAATTCTGAAACGGATTATCTAATGATTGCATTATCCTGATATTTTAATGGTTATCTTATTTCAACACTCTACGAATCTTGTTGGCGTCGTCGATGAGTTTGTAAACGGCCTCATTGTTGTCTTCCTCCAGATTCTTCTTGAACTCCTGCAACTTGTTGATGTATGTGTCAAGCACTATCAGCACGTTGTCCTTGTTCTGTTCAAAGATTGGCTGCCACATTGCCGCCGAACTTTTTGCCAGACGTACAGTTGAGTCGAAACCGCCTGACGCAAGGTCGAAGATGTGCTTCTCGTTCTTCTCTTTTTCCAAGACAGTCAAGGCCAACGCAAACGAACTGATGTGCGAAATGGCCGACACGTAGGCTGTATGGACGTCGTGGTTTGCGCTGTTCATAAAGATGATGCGCATATTCATCGACTCGTACATACTGCGCACTAGATTGACGGCCTTGATGTCGCTCTCCTCCGTATCGCACAATATGGCCACCTTGCCTTCAAACATACCAGCCTTTGCCGCCCACGGGCCCGAATATTCAGTACCTGCCATTGGGTGCGATGCCACGTAACGTTGGCGTTTTGGGTGATATTTCACCCATTCGCCAAGTTTGCCTTTTACCGAGCACATATCGGCGACAACCTGATTGTCATTTATCAAGTCGAGAACCTTTGGCAACACCTTAATGGCCGCATTGACAGGTATCGACACCAAAATAAGGTCGGCACGCTTCACTCCTTCTTCAAACTCGCAAATCTCGTCAACCAGGCCGATATGCAACGCACCTGCCGCATTGGTCGGATTATTGTCAACGCCGATTATCTTGTCGGCAAATTTCTGACGACGGATATCTATTGCTGTGGAACCGCCTATCAAACCAAGTCCGATTACTGTAACTATCATATCTTTATTGTTTTATTTTAATTAATTCATTATTATCATCCACTACAACTTTGCGCCCTTGTACTCGCCAAGAACCGACAGATTCGACACCAGATTGAGAACCTTGCTTATGGCACGGTCGAAATTGCTCCGTTCCTGCCATTCCAAATCAACGTAGAATGTATATTGGAACGGGCTTCCAAGAATTGGCAACGATTGGATTTTTGTCAGGTTGATGCCGTTGTTCATAAATTCAGCAAGCACATTGACCAATGAGCCAGGCTGATGTGTCAGTTCGAAACAAATAGAAGCCTTGTCGTTTTCAGGAACATCGTTGGCCGTGCGGCTTAACGCCAAAAAACGGGTATAGTTCTGCTTGTGTGTTTGGATATTGCTTGCCAAAATATTCAATCCGTATAGTCCTGCCGCATATTCGCTTGCAATGGCAGCCGCGTGAGTAAGTTTTTCATCGGCAATCTTTTGTGCCGCCGAAGCGGTGTCGGACCAGTTTATTGCCTTGATTTGTGGATATGAATCCAGAAAATCCTTGCTCTGCATTATGGCTATCGGGTGTGAGTAAACTTCGGTAATATCGTCAATGTTTACGCCAGGCAAGGCCATAAGATTCTGCGTGATATGCAGGTTAAGTTCGCCGATTATCTTCAGTTTCGACTTTTTAAGCAGAAGGTAATTTTCCAAAATGCTGCCAGCAATGGTGTTTTCGATAGCCACAATGCCGTAATCGGCCATTTGGTTTTCCACTGCAAGAAACAAGTCGCGGAACTGATCGCAATTGATTGTCTCAATATCGTTGCCGAAATATTGCCTTGCGGCAATCTCGTGAAATGCTCCGTTTACTCCTTGTATGGCAATTTTCATATTCATAAAACAAAAAGCCCCGCAAATTGCGGGGCTAATATTCATTATCTTCAGTTACATAAACATCACCCCGCTTCATTTACCGAAGTAGTAAAAATAATAAGCGAAATATGATGCGATGTTTAACATTGTCTTTTCTTTTAACGGTGCAAATGTAATATGTTTTCCGAATGTTGGTTCACACAGAGTGATTTTTTATTGACTTTTGGTAAAGTTGAAACGTTTAGTGCCTAGTACCCAGAACCTGGTGCCTGGCATTGGCAAGGTTGATAGGTTTATCCCGATAACTATCGGGCGCTTCGCTGTTTAGATGTTTAGAAGTTGAGACTTTGGCAGTTGGCTGTTAGCCATTGAGCGTTAATGTTACTCGTAAGTTCCATAATGCATATCAACCTAAAAAAACTATGTCGCCGCTCTGCGGCTTTCGCTTATATGCAATTCACCAACCTACCATTATCAGGCTGCTCTGCAGCCATTGTCGATTATACATTTTCATTAGCCGCAGAGCGGCGGAATAATGGTAGAAACATTGACACATCAAAAATACAAGCCGCAGAGCGGCGAAATAAAGAATAATGCCTAGTGTTGTATAAGGCTGAAGGTTAAGTTATTGTGAATTGTTAATTATTAATTGTTAATTGTTAATTATTAATTGTTAATTGTTAATTGAAAAATCCTACATCCAAATCCTAAACGAAAAAGGGCAACAGGCCGAAGCACATTGCCCAATACCCAACTAAATCTATCATTTTTTGATGCGATTTAGTTGGCTATCGGCCTAAATACGGCATTTTACGAACAATATCCAACCAAATCCATACTTTTTAACCACGATTTAGTTGAGTATCGGTTTTTATTCTAAGCAAACAAATCGTCAGCAACCACCTGATTTTGGATTTCCTTGGAATATTCATTATTTGCCAAGCCCGCAGTAGTTATCAAGACACTAGAGACTGCTTTGTTTGTTCCTGTTTTTGATTGAAAGACAGCAATCTTATTACGAAGTTCGTCTGCATATCTCTTTTTTATCACGTATTCGGCTTGTGAGAATTTTATCTCGCAAATATCAATCACGCCATCGGCACGGTCTATGAGCATATCTATCTGAACGCCAGTCTCATCAACTGTTTTTGCACGATAAAGCCACGAATACACGCCACTTATTACTCCAGTAATGCCAAGCGCTTTCTTTATTTGGTCAACATGCTGAAAGCAAACACGTTCAAAAGCCAGCCCGCACCAAGCATTATACGTGCCACCACTTATTGACCGCGACCAATATTGTCGGTCTTTCTGCGAATTGCCTTCTATAAAACGGAAATAGAACAAGGTGTAATTGTCAAACAACTGATAGAGTGTGTCTTTTTTCGACTTTCCAATTGATGTGTATGAACGGATGAAACTGCACATTTCCAAATCCTTAAGGATTTTCGTCAGCGTCCCGCCGTGGTCTTGTCCTATGGATTGGGCAATGTCGCCACGCGTCATGCCCGTCTTTTTCTTGCCTAACGCAGTGACAACCTGAATGTATGGTTCAGGATTGCGAAAGAGTGAAGAGTACAATGCATCGAACTCGTTCCGAAGGTCGGCATTCTCTTCAAAAAACATAAAATCAATATTTTGCGACCAACTATAGCCACGACGCAAAAAACTCCAATAGTATGGTATGCCACCCAAAACCATATAAGTTTGCAATACCTGCATACGCGTCATTTTGAGTTCACGTGCAGTGACATACAATTCGCATTCATGCAAAGTAAAGGGTTTTAGGCAGATCTGCCTTGTAAGCCTCCGTAATTGTTCACCAGTTTGCCGACAATCCACGAAGTGGCGCTTCCACAAACTATCAACACAATGTCGCGACGCATTGTCGCCCAACCATTCCAAAAATGTTCCAAAGCAGGCAGGAAGCCCGATTTGGGCGTATCCATCCACGGCAGTTCATCAAAGAAAACGATTTTCCTTTCACTATTGGTCGTCTCCAAAAATTTGCCGAGCGCATCAAATGCTTCAAACCAGTCTTTCAGTTTCGGACAACAATTCATTCCTGCATTTGTGAGCGATTTCTCGAACAATGCAAGTTGGTGTTCCTTGTTGCCGTCCTGAATGCCAGTATGCTGAAATGCAAAGTTATAGTTGAATGTCTCCCTAACCAGGTAGGTCTTGCCTACCCTGCGCCGTCCATATATGGCCACAAATTCCGATTTGTCGCTTTGCGCTATTTCCCAAAGCAGATTCTGCTCAAATTGTCGTCCTACAAGCATGCCGTTGTTTTTTTATTATTACAAATGTAGAATATTTCAATCAATACCCAACTATATCTATCCTTTTTTGGCGCGATTTAGTTGACTATCGGCCTAAATACGGCATTTTACGAACAATATTCAACTAAATCTGCATTTTTTAACCATGATTTAGTTGGGTATCAGACATTGTGCCCGACGATTTGCATTTCCAATATTAGCCAAATCCCGATTCTTCAACTTGACCTACCTGAAACATACCATCAAGAGTTTAGTGGTTGAGAGTCATTGGGTTCACCGCCCACGATTGTGACCAGAAAACCCGAAAGAATCATTTTAAATGAAAAAGGGCAACAGGCCGAAGCCCATTGCCCAATATTCAACATTATATCACCTAACTAATTAATTGTCAATTGAAATTATCAATTATCAATTCCCCTACCAGCCGAACTTGTAAACCAGAGTCTCCTTGTAAGTCTCGCCAGGGCGAAGGACTGTCGATGGGAACATTGGCTTGTTTGGCGCGTCAGGAATGCCTTGTGGCTCAAGTGCCACGGCGCAATATGAGCAGAATGGAATGCCGTCCTTGCCAATCTGCGAACTGTTGAAGTGCATTGCCGTGTAAACCTGCATACCAGGCAGAGTCGAATATACTTCAACATAACGTCCTGATTCAGGGTCCTTCAAGCGACCGCAGAAACCCATTTCGTCAGCAGGCTTGTCGATAATCCAGTTATGGTCGATGCCTTTGAACATTTTAATCTGATCGTACGGAGTGTTGATTGAATCGCCCAAACATGTCGGCTTGCGGAAGTCCATTGGCGTGCCTTCAACTTCGCGAATCTCGCCCGATGGAACGCCCTCGGCTATTGGGGTGAATTGGTGCGAATTGACTTCAAGTTCGTGATTGAAGATTGGGCCACTGCTTGCACCTCGCATATTGAAATACGGGTGGCTTGTCATATTTATTACAGTCGGCTTGTCGGTAGTGGCTTCCAAATCGATGATGAACTCGTTGTCGTCGGTAAGTGAATATGTAGCCTTGATGTTCACGTTTCCAGGATAGTTCTCCTCGCCGTCAGGGCTGAAAAGCGACAGTTCGTAGGCATCGGCACGCCCAGGAACATTCACTTTCTTCACATCCCAGTCACGAGCGTTATAGCCCTTGATGCCACCGTGCAAGTGGTTAATGCCGTCGTTGATGTTCAGTTGGTACTCCTTGCCGTCAATGGCGAACTTGCCCTTGTAGATTCGGTTTGCGAAACGTCCGCAAAGTGCGCCAATGTAAGCATCGCCAGCAACTGTTTCTTCAACAGTCTGATAGCCAATCATAACGTCAACCTTTTTTCCTTGATTCTGAACGTCAGGCAATTGCACTGAATAAACCTTTGCGCCACGGTCCATAAATTCAATTGCCAAACCGTTCTTGTTTGTCAATTGGTATGTCTTTGTACTCATTTTGGATATCTTTTAAATGTTTAAATTGTGGCTAATATAATGCAATTGACAATTGAATGGACATCTCTTTTATTGTCAATATGCCTAATTCGATGTCAATCGATACGTGTAACCATTATTAATCAGTTAAAAAAAATGACAAAAAAAACAGTTGTTGTTACAAAGGATTGGCCTATGACATATATTTACCGCCAATAATATGTTGAAAATTGAAAAGACTAATAATTACCATCTCTTTAATATTTGCCATTGCGACGAATCAGGCTTTGGCACAAAAGAGTTTATATCAAAAAGCAGAATTTGATGCACAGGGAATTCCGTTGACAACATTCCTTGAGAAAGCCGAATCAGAAAGCAATGTCCGTTTTTTCTATAAAAACATATGGATAAACAGCATCAATGTGCCTGTCTCCACAAAAGGTAAATCATTCAAATGGATAATAGACAGGTCAATAGCAGGTTACGGCCTGACGTATATAGTCTTTCAAGACAATAACATCATTTTTATTCCAAGCAACTTCACAAACGACCAAAGCGAACTGACAGAAGGAATGGTTGGCTATGTTAAGGTAATAGGCAACCTGATGGAAAAAGGCAAATACAAGACAAACAAAGTTGAAGGCATTGTGCGTGCAGGGAAAACGGAAGAACCGATAGTTGGCGCCGTTGTTCAGGACAAGGCACGCGGACTTGCCACCACCACCGATTTGGACGGACATTACGAGTTGATGTTGCCAGCAGGCCAGACTGAACTAGAAATCTCATTCATAGGCCTTGAAACAGAATATGTTAAAGTAGATGTACTTAGTCCAGGAAAACTTGACGTAGAACTGTTGGAAGCGTCCATTGCTCTTGAAGGCGTTACAGTGACTGCAACAGGCGGAAAGAACCAAGTAAATCGTACGCAAATGGGTGTCGAGGCAATTGATATGCAGACTATGAAGAAACTGCCAGTGCTTATGGGCGAAGCCGATATTGTAAGAAGCATGACACTTATGCCTGGAGTCCAGACTATGGGTGAAATGTCGAGCGGGTTCAACGTTCGTGGCGGCAATGTGGACCAAAACCTGATATTGCTTAACGAAGCACCTGTCTACAACACTTCACATATGTTCGGCTTGTTCTCGGCATTCCTGCCAAATGCTATTAGTAATGTAGATTTATTCAAAGGTTCGCAACCTGCAAATTTTGGAAACAGGGTGGCTTCAGTAATGGACATTACTATGAAAAAGGCAGACGCCAAAAAGTTTAAAGGCAGTGCAGGTATTGGCGTCTTAAATAGTCAACTGTTTATCGAAACCCCAGTCATAAAAGATATATGCAGTTTATATATAGGCGGACGGACAACTTATTCTAACTGGATTTTGCAAAAAATGCATAATGCCAACATAAAAAACAGCACTACTAATTTTTGTGACTTGATTGCTAAAATAGATTTCAACATTTCAACCAAACACAAATTGGACATATTCGGATATTATAGCAACGACAAATTCAACTATAACAATATCAATAAATTCGATTATACATCCAAAATACTTGGCTTAAATTACCGTTGGGTTTTTGTTCCGCAAATGCAATTCAAATTGTCGGCTTCATATTCTGATTACGAATCGAATATGGCAGATATTAAACAAGAATCATTAGGGAATAATGTCGAGACTGGCATTACGCATCTTAGAAGTAAGGCAGAAGTTATTGTCGATTTTCTAAATCATGATTTTATTTTAGGATTTGAAGCCAATCATCTGAACATTAATCCAGGTAAACAGACACCATACAACAACGAATCGTTGATTATTACTAGTGAACTTGACAACGAAAAAGGACTAGAATTTGCCGGTTTTATTTCCGACAACTACACCTTATCAGACAAAATCAGTCTGCAAGTAGGGTTGCGATATTCACTATTCAGCAAGACAGGCAAATGCACACAATATGTGTATGATGAAAATCAACCCAGGACACAAGCGCATTTATCCGATACTATGTTTTATTCACAAGGAGATATGGTAAAACCGTATCATGGTTTTGAACCGCGACTAGGTTTACGCTATAAATTAAACGACATCAGTTCATTAAAGTTGTCGTATAGTTATACCAAACAGTATCAGCAACTAATAAGCGGTCATACATCTGCAATGCCTTCCGATTTTTGGAAGATGGCAGACAGAAACATCAAACCACTCACCTGTCAGCAAATGTCAATAGGTTATTTCACAACAGTCAGCGAAGAAAAATTTGATGTATCGGCGGAATTCTATTACAAATCTGCAGACAACCCGATCGACTATAAAAATGGTGCTGAATTGTCAATGAACAAGACTCTTGAACAAGATTTACTGGCTGGTGCAGCACGTTCTTATGGTTTTGAACTAATGCTGAAGAAAAACAAAGGAAATTTTACAGGATGGATTAGTTATACACTCTCTAATACACAGATGAAAGTTGATGGTAAATTTGACGATGAGAAAATCAACAACGGCAAA
>CALCFP010000573.1 GCA_937900725.1 uncultured Bacteroidota bacterium
AGAAGCCGTACGTGCATCCCAGACGTTGTTTCCGTACTCGGCCAATTGCAGACGCGACTTCAGCATTGCAAAGTCAGAGTATGGCGTTGAATATTTGTCCCAACGCAAACCGACTTTGGCTGTCGCACCTGTAGGCCTTGTCACCGTCCAATACTCGTTATCGCTAATGCTGGAGATTGGCGAATTGAACGATGACCCTACACTCGACGAAGGATCGTCATTGAAATATTGGGCTGTCCAATAACCAGCACCACTTGTATTGGACAATGTGATATTGCCATATCTACCATTGTCGCCAACAGGGAACACAAACGAACTACCGTTGCTGATGTTCTTGCTTAACGGACCGTCAACGAACGATTCGGTGCTTCCGCCAACAACAACGGCCGTGTTGGTGCTTGTCAAACGGATGAGCGCATCGTCCTTTGTAATGAAATTACCTGTTTCAAGTGTCAGTTTATTGCTGACCTCAATATCGCCTTGTGCAAGTGTGACACCTGTTGCATTGAGAATTTTCAAATCGTAGAACTTGGCATCAGTGCCTAATGTCACTGTCTGAGGTGATGTGCCATTGAATATCACCTGGCTTGTACCGCAAATATAGCCTGTTTCACCAGTGTTCTCATCAATCATGTTTCCGCCCACATAGAACGGACGGCTGTTTGTAGCATTATCCAAACGGCAACCAGAATGAATGGTGACATTTCCTTTTGCATAGAACGACAATGCCGTAACGGTTGTGTTGCCCGAACCTGTAAACTCGACATTGTTGAACGGCTTGTAATAGTTGCCAGGCTGTTCACGCAATGTAGCGTTATGATTGCCATTATCGAAAATTATGGTACTGTTGACATTATTGAAGAACTCGGTATAATCGGCCGCAGGCAACTTGAACGAACTTGCCTCAGTAGAAACTGGATCCAGAGCCGTCAGGCTGATTGTACCGCCACCGCTTAAAAGTCCTAGGCTATGTAAGAGCGTCTTGCCAACAATCAGTTTTGCATTTTGTTCAATATTGATGCTGTAAGCCGATTTGCCGTCACCTTCAATAGTAACTTCGTGTCCGTTGCAGATAGTGACTTCGTTGCCGTTAGGTGCAGAAGTTGTAGCCACCCAACTGCTTGTTGTGGCATCCCATTTCTCCCAAGTACCAGGAGTACCCCAATCGCCAGACTGCTTACTGCGCATCTTCGGCTGACAACTATAGCCGTAATATCCAGCCGTATATTCACCGTCGAAATATGTCAAGCCAGGAATGCTGATTACGTTGTCGGCTATAGCATATTCACCATCTGAATAGTTTGTGTGTGTATGTATATCAATATATTTTTTCATAAATAGAAAACATTTTTCCAATACAACATCATTAACTAAACTATCGTAGTTTGTCCAATCATTGTCAAAATAACGTTTCGCTTCAAGCAGGCTTTCATCTGTTCCAGCCATAAGGTCGTCATCTACATAAGTGTAATTGTGGCTTACTGTGACACTGTTTACTCCAGACGTAGTCACTCTCCAGTATGAATCTACACCACCCAAAGGAGGATTCTCGGTAGAAACGTGTCTGTTGCTTATGACCTTTACATTGACAAACGCATTGTTACCGCTGAATGCCGATATGCTGAACTCGGCAGGTGTGTACAAGCCTGCACGTCCGATTGGGAAGTAGATATTGCCAGTGAACCCGTCGGCCAACATTCTTCTGACACCAAGGTCGCCAATGGCACCTGGCAGTTCAATCATTGCAGATGGTCCGAACGAACCGCTGAATCCAGAATTTTCGCCCATTAGCAAATGGTAATTACTGATATTCAACACATTCTGAAGATTTATATTACCTTCAACCTGAATATTGTCGTTAAGCGACAGACTGTTTACTACTGTAAAATTGCCATAGGTGCCAAGTTTGCCAGATGTCGATTTAAACAATTGCGATGAATAACCATCGACAATGATACCGCCACCTGCCACCGAACTCTTGTGTGTGGCATCGTTTATGACATTTTTCTTCACGTGTATCTCATTTCCTGCATCGTCAAGACTGCCTTTGGCAATATGCAAGTCGTTGTTTGCATTGACGTCGATACCATTCAAAGACACTGTAGCAGAAGAATTTATGGTCAGATATGCAAAATTGATCGTATTACTGCCGTTACCCTGAATTGTCTGATTGACCGAACCGTTCAATGTAGTTATTTGGGTCTCGGAACCAGCCCAATAGCCACCACATTCGATGCCTGTGTTGCCATCAGCATTATTATTGACAATATCGCCACCGATTGTAACATTGAAACCGTTAGCCTTAAACTGCGAACCACTGTTAATTGTGAGTGTTCCAAGCATATTCAATGCATTGGTCTTTAGTTCAACGTTCTGCGAAGCACTAGAAGTACCTACAGTAAGATTGAATATTGCAGGATTGGCATTGAAATAGAATGTCTGACCCGCTGTTGATTTGGTGTCACCAATCTGGATTGTACCTCCAGTAACCTCACATTCGGCAGGCGTAATAAGCACATCGCCGAACTGCTCGGTAGAACCGCCACCGCCTACAAATGTCAACTGACCGCCCGATGTGATGAACTTGCCATTGTTGGTTACCTCAAGCAATGCACGGCTATTGGTTCTTCCATTACCCATAATCAAGACTTCACCACCACTTTGCCTGTATGTCAATGAGCCCAATGTGATAGAAGTATTACGGCGAATTTGGCCGTTCACTGTCAACTTGCCACCTTGCACATCAATTTCAGGTTCACCGCCACCCGCTATTTCAATATCGTTGCCGTTGGTGCCATCACCTATTATCATATTACCGCCAAGCACCTCAATCTTACCGCTCAACTTTATATCCTTGTTGCCACTTGTCTCTAGTCGGAACGTACCTTTCTGTGTTGACAGACAGGCTGTTGCAGGAATTTCGAAATCAGCATTGCCGATAATTGTCACATCAAGGTCATCACCATTGGCACGGAATGTACCGTTTTTCAAATCAAGAAATGCTGAAAAGAGTTGTTTTTTATGAAAAGGGCTTATGTTTGCTGTTGATCCTCCTGCTGGTGTGGCATCAGTACCCTTGTCGCAGGTTAGCGAATAAAGTGTGATTTCGCCAGCGCCACGAATGGTGTCGTTTCTTGTACCAGCAAACGTGGTGGCAACATATCTAGTGTCAATAGTGAAATCCAACGTTCCGTCAACATCCATATTTCCGTATATGGTTATTTGGTTGGCACCGCTCCAAGTACCAGTGCCGTTTGCCTGGGTTGAGAACGTTGCATCGCTATTAACCTTTACGTTGCCATTTACTACAACATTTTGTGGATATGAAGTTCTATTCGCATATTGGCTATAGAATTTCAAGAAACCTGATTCCACAACCAAGTCGCCGTCAATTGTCAATGTACGTATATTAGCACCTGTGTTGAACCTATTGAAATTATTATCTGCCCCGCCCTGTGAAACCAAATTGCCAAATACCCTGATATCAGCGTTAGGCATTGTAACATAATAAGTGTTATTTGACCTGATTACCAAATTGTTGTATGTAGCAACAGTTGTCGGCAGAGTAATATTGTCACTCTTGGCATAGTATTCAACCGTACCGCCATCGGCACGCAGGAAGGCTCCAAAGTCGCCATTCGGGAAGTAGTTGTTTCTGCTGATGCGCAACGTACCCTTGCCAGATATTGATGCATCGGGCAACATACCGAAATTATGGCCATTTGTTGTGCCCAAATCGAGTGTTGAGCCTTTGGCGATATTCAAACTACCGCACGACTTGTTGTTATCTGAAACAGTTATTGTATGCTGATGTGTCTCATCGCCAATATATACTATGGTGGCCGAGCCAGGCACACCTGCGCCACCTGCCTCGCCTACACCAACCGAACTCCACGAACTTGCATTCTTCCAATCGCCAGGAGTAGATGAACTGTACAAACGTTCGGGCGATGTGTTCAATGCAAACTGACTGCCACAAGTATAGTCGCCGTCGGCTTGCGTGCCATTGTAAGTGAAACGGTTGTTGTTCTTATCTACCAAAGTATTGTTAGGAATAAAACTCCAGTTTTGCGACAGATAGCATCCAGGCAAGAAGTTGTTCTCTGTACCTTGGGTTACAACGTTATTTACATACTGATATATGTGGTCAACTGCCGTAACGCCATCAAAGCCTTCGCTTGTATTGCTCCAGTAGCAATTCAGCACATCGTTGCGATCTGACAAGGTGTAATGTTTTCCATTGACAGGACGACTTGTCACCGTACCGTATGATGTCGGCTCATTTTTTATTGTAATGCGTGCAGGCAGATAATTTGTGCCATAGCCGTATGGAAACAGGAACTCGGCGGTAGAACTGAACTGCTTTGTTATGCCTCCGTCTGATGGCAAACCCGATGTAACAATCATCTTGCTTGCGCTAAATGCAGTTCCGTCGGCATTGTTTGAATATATAATGGCATCGCCATCGGAAAGATTCATTCCAATTACACCCATTGCACTTCTTCCGGTACGTCTTACATCTGTTTCCTTGAATCTGATACATTTACCATACTTGGTTACAAGGAATACTTCTGTATCTGCATCTGTCTGCTTTACTTCTATGAGCTCATCATCCTGACGAAGATTGATACCGATGATACCAGTCTTTCTGATATGTGAGAATTCCATGATAGGTGTCTTCTTTACGATACCCTTCTTGGTTACGATGAGGATATTCTTATCTTCATTGTATTCCTTGACTGGTATTACTGCTGATACTTTCTCACCTGGATTAAGCTGGAGCAGATTAACCATAGCAGTACCTCTTGCAGTTCTACCTGCCTCTGGTATTTCAAATGCCTTTAATCTGTATACTCGGCCCATATTAGTGAAGAATAGTATATA